>NZ_JAUBQB010000126.1:0-10310 GCF_036701035.1 Microcoleus sp. Pol7_B2
TGGTCAAGCGGGATCCGCTAGGGGACGATCGCCCCTTCCATTATATAATCATCCGATCACAATAAATCCACCCTGCGTGCCCGCCCTTGGCTAGGGGGGATCTAGGCTTAATAGTCAAACAGCATTCTGTGACTGGGTTTGACGTTAAATTGACACGAAGAAGGGCGAAAGCCTTTGTCCTTACTGC
Source organism: Microcoleus sp. Pol7_B2 (assembly GCF_036701035.1). Taxonomy (NCBI): domain Bacteria; kingdom Bacillati; phylum Cyanobacteriota; class Cyanophyceae; order Oscillatoriales; family Microcoleaceae; genus Microcoleus; species Microcoleus sp. Pol7_B2. Next base: position 188 of record NZ_JAUBQB010000126.1, read on the forward strand.
TGCGTCCCTACTACAATCGGACTCGCACCGGAGTGCGATTGGCACGAACTTCAAACTCAGCCGATCGGATCATAGAGCGTCCCGTCATCTCCGGGGGCTGAGGCAACCTCAACAGCTCCAGAATTGTCGGCGCAATATCCGCCAAACAACCGTCCGCCCTCAGAGGAACATCCGTTCCGTGACCCGGAATCTTGCGACCTTCGCCTTCTACCAGAATAAACGGCACCGGGTTAGTAGTGTGAGCCGTCCACGGATTCCCGTCCTCGTCAAACATCTGCTCAGCATTTCCGTGGTCAGCAATAATAATTGCCGTTCCCCCAGCTTTACTAATGGCGCTCAACAGCCGCCCCAAACATTTATCCACAGTTTCGATCGCAATTATCGTCGCATCCATCATCCCCGTATGACCAACCATATCCGGGTTAGCGTAGTTAATCACCATAAACGAATAGATGCCTTTTTCCAAAGCCGTCACCACCCCATCCGTCACCAAGTCCGCCGACATCTGGGGCGCCTCATCGTAAGTCCCCACCATCGGGCTCTGCACCAACTCCCGGTGTTCCCCGATAAAAGGCTCTTCCAGACCCCCATTAAAAAAATAAGTCACGTGAGCGTACTTTTCAGTTTCCGCTGTCCGCAACTGCTGCAAACCGTGCTTAGAAATCACCTCGCCCAGAATATTGTTCAAATTCTGCGGTTCAAAAGCCACCATTACCGACAGTTTCGGGTCGTACTGAGTAAAAGTCGCAAACGCCAGGGGCTCAATTAACTGCCGTTCAAACCCCTTAAAATCGGGAGATACAAAAGCCTGAGTCAATTCTCTAGCCCTGTCCGGGCGAAAATTGAAGAAAATTACCCCATCCCCGGATGCCACCGCCCCCGGAGCAATCCGAGTCGGAACAGCAAACTCGTCGGTCACTCCTTCAGCATAAGAGGCCTGCAACACATCAACAGCCGATCGACCGTCCGGAGCACCCTCAGTCGTCATCACGTCGTAAGCACGCTGCACCCGATCCCAGCGCTTGTCCCTGTCCATCGCGTAGTAGCGGCCGCTGATGGTCGCAATCCGACCGACCCCTACCTCTGCGATATAACTTTCAATCTTGCCTAGAGCTTCGACACCCTCTTTCGGAGTAGTATCACGACCGTCTGTAATCGCGTGAATGCAAACCTCAGAAATTCCCTGTGCCTTTGCTAATTGCAGCAAACCCTTAATATGACTGAGATGGGAATGAACCCCACCTTCAGAACAAAGACCAGTCAGGTGCAACTTGCCGCCGGTGGCGCTGACTTTCTCGCAAAGCTCAACCAGCGCCCGGTTGTTGAGCAAAGAACCATCTTCCACTGCATCCGAGATCCGCACCAACTCTTGAGGAACCACGCGGCCCGCGCCCAGATTCAAGTGACCGACCTCTGAGTTACCCATTTGCCCGTCTGGCAGCCCTACCGCTCGGCCCGATGTTTTAATCAGAGTTCTGGGATAAGCGGCCCAGAGACTGTCCATCACGGGTGTTTTCGCAGCGGCGATCGCATTTCCGTCTTTTTCTTCACGATAACCCCAGCCGTCTAGAATAATCAGCACTACAGGAGATACAGACGCTTGTGCCATGTGAATACCTTATTTACAATAATTAATTTCTCGATCGTCATGATTTCCGATTTTGCGGAACATCTGCCGCTAATCAGTTTACATATTTTTTAGGCTCCGGCTGAACAAAGCCCACCACAATTCCCTTAGCCACAGTATTTTGGGAACTAATCTCGACCTGCTTTGGGAATGGTTTAATTGATTGCCTTGCCCTGTACTGTGAATGCACAGTCCGAGCCTGTTACCGATCTCACCAACAGCGACCCTGCTTTTGCCGCCGCATTTTCACGAATTGTTCAACGGTAGGTTGCTATTGAAACACTAAGAAGAGTACCACAGATGGCGAACTTTTACTACTGCCTCAAGGAATAGATTAAAAAGCTTTGAGTGGGCGGGGAATAACTTTAAACAAGTTGAGCAAAAATCCGTTTCCGAATCGGCTCACTTTCAGCGGACATAAAATTCTACAACATCTTTTTTAATTTTGACATCGTAATTGCCAAAGAAATCGTGACCCAGCAGACCTATTGGCATTTGTTTGGCGATCGCCACTTCGACATTTTGGATCACAGCACCACCAACCCGAATCGATCGCACCAGACCGATCGGGAACTCGACAACGCTACCGTCAGCGATCCCCGCTCTCACGGTACGCACCGGCCTTACTCCCAGTGCAGTAGCCATCCGCTGAGAAATCAAAGTGCCGCTCGCCCCGGTATCGAGAATCATCTCAAAAGTCTTGTTGCCGTTAAATACCACATCAATCACCGGCGTCCCGCCTGCGCGACGCTTGATTTTAGCTTGAAATACCTGTGGATTCCCCCGTGGCTTACCCGGTTGATTTGCTGGGGGTTTGGCAGCAGGATTGGATGGGTTCCAAAACTGAGAGTACAATTTGCCAGTTGTGAATCCCGAGCCCGTTACAGTGCGATTCCCTTCGGGATAGCTCCGCTTCACGAGCGGCTGGGAACTCACATCGGGCACCAATTTCATCACCTGGGTTTCAGGCTGATGTGAATCAGAATGCACCTCGCCGCACCCCACCGATCCCACACCCACCAAAACGGTCGCAAAAACCAAGCCCGATCGCCAAATTCGCTTGAGAATCACTTTTGCCATGATCTAAATACCTTGATTGATTCAATATTTCCCACAACGACCGCCATTGATATCCTAACTTGCTCGCCCAAAACCGATCGCCCGATCCCCAGATCGGATCGTGAGGAAAACTTGGCAATTTTCAAGCGATCGCATAACATCGAACACAGATAAACTGATAAACGGCAACAGGCTGTAATTGCAGAGCCTTGTTGGAGATCTTGAAATTAAGCAGTTAGGGGCGATCGGCAATGTACAAACTTTTATATTTTGCGACTATAGGACTACTAGCTTTCTCGATCGCAGGCTGCGGTGGCGAGGGCAGCAACACAGCCAGCCCCAGCCCCAGTCCCAGTGCAGCCTCTCCGTCTCCGGCAGCCTCTGCCAGCCCCACTCCAGGAACTCAGACTTTCCAGTCTCCAATAGTAGCCGCCCAGCCTCCAGGGTTAATTCGATCGACCAACCCAGACGAACGAGCAAGACAGGCTCAAACAGGCATCGGCAACAAAAAGGACAGGAATCCAACGCTTCCGCTTCAGCCAGTACCCCAAGGCCCTGTGACAGCGAATCCTTCTCAGTTAGACCCCTTTGGGCCACTGCCGCCGATCGTATTACAAATCCCTCCAGGAGCCAACGGAGCGGGTGGGACTACCTCAAAACTCCCCAAACTGCCACAGCGACAAGTTGCCGTGCTACCCGAACTTCCCGAGTTATTGGCTCCCCCCCCACTTAACAGGCCTAATCAGACGGTTATCCCCAGGCCACGCACGGACCGTGGAGGACGCACTCAGCAACTACGAGATGGATCGGGAAATTTACTTCCCGGAGGTGATGGGGCGCAAATTGACTCGCGTCCCATAGTTCCACCAGGGGGAACTCCTCCTCGGTTAAATGGCGGTGGCGGTGGCAGAAATGGTTCCTTACCCGGAGGCACCGGGGGACAAATTGGCTTGCCGCCCATAGTTCCGGAGCTAGATGCTCCTCAATTAGGTCGTACTCGTACATCCCCGCCTGGACTCGAACCCATTGCAGCGAGACCCATAGGAGTCCCGGATCTGCCGGAACTGCCAGTAGACAAGCGCCCGCCCCCATGGAGAGACCCAAATCCTGTTGCCAGAACAGGTCCTGGCACTGGTCGTCGTACAACTGGGCCAATAGGAGGTAGAGCCCAAGATGGGCGGAATCCGCAGCCTCGCCAGCCTCGCCCTCCAGCACCCCCGCGCCCGCCCCAGCCAATAGCAGCGAGACCCATAGGAGTACCGGATCTGCCGGAACTGCCAGTAGACCAGCGCCCGCCCCAGTGGGTAGACCCAAATCCCCCGCCTCCTCCCGTCATTCCAGTAGTTCCGCCACCGCCTTCTACTGACCTCGCTACGGGTACTGAAGTCAGCGGGGTGGTAAAAGTCGGGAACGAGACGCAAGTGATTGTCAAAGTACCGAATGAACCAACCAGCCGATATGTCAAAGTCGGGCAGCGGCTGTCTAACGGGCAAGTGTTGGTGAAGCGGGTCGATCTCAAGCAAGGAGCCGATCCGATCGTGATTCTGGAAGAAAACGGCGTTGAGGTAGCCAAAGGTGTTGGCGAAAAACCGGCCAGTCGCCAAACACAACCCGCCAATGCAGTTATTAGCCGTGTGCCAAATATTAATAGCTCAACGCGACGCTAAAAATTGACAGTAACGCAGAAAAAATGCTAAAGGCAAAAACTTTGATTTTTGCCTTTTTGCATTTAGGGCAGATCTCAAACCTGAAGGTAAAATTAGTACAGGGATTAAAAAATAGACGACTTTTCAGCGAGTATTAGCTTGTAGAAAATCCCTATTAGTAATTGAAGTTAAAGGAGATTGATCATGCTCGGTTCTATTCAAAAATTAGGGATGGTGATATTAGTTGCTTCTTGTATCGGCAGCGCCACTAATCTCTTGAGTCCCCAGCCATCAATGGCTCAACCAACGCCACAGCCCAAACCAGAAGAAGGAAAACGCTCTCCCTTCTGCCAAGGCAACCCTCCTACGGGAAGAGTAAAATGCAATTACGAGGGAGGCGATAACTACGAGGGAAATTTCGTCAACGGCCTGCCCGACGGCAGTGGAGTCTACGTGTACGCTAATGGCGATCGCTACGAAGGACAATTTCGCAATGGAGTGCCAAATGGTAGAGGGACATTCATTTTTAAAGATGATGCCCGCTACACAGGCGTGTTCCAAGACGGCACAATGAGATCTGGGACAGTAGTTTTTGCCAACGGCGAGCGCTATGTCGGAAACTTCGCAGTCGTCAGGAACGTTCAGACTGATGCCATTAGCAGTCAACCCTCAGGGCGGGGTCAATTTTTTTATACCAATGGCGATCGCTATGAAGGACAATTCTTTGCAGGTTCCCCCTTTGGCCCAGGGGTATTAGTACGCAAAGACGGCACTCGCTGTTCTGGCAGGTTTTTTAATCAAGAACTTGATGCTAGTGTCACCTGCTCTTTCCCCAACGGGACGCGCTATGAAGGAGAATTGCGAAAGGGAGTGCCTCACGGTGTCGGGACGATGATCGATGCTAGCGGTAGGCGCTTTCCGGGGGTATTTCGCAACGGCAAGCCCGGAGTTTCGTAAAGGATAAATGATTGAGGTTTTCAGCCAAGTTTTGACAACAAATGGGACAAAAGACAAAGGACAGAAGAAGATAATATCTAACAGCGCATAGGAGAAAGTTGATTGATGATTTCCCGTTCTTGGATCAGTGGAATCGCTTTATTAGTTGCATCAGTGTCGGGAATTGGTAGTTACGCGACTTATCCCTTACCCTCAATGGCGCAAGGAACAGAAGCTAGAACCGGTCGCTGCGTGCCAGCTATCCCTACAGGTAGAGTTAGGTGTGATTATGACAGCGGTGATAGCTACATCGGACAGTTCGTCAATGGTTTGCCCAGTGGCACTGGGGTATACATATATTCCAACGGCGATCGCTATGAGGGGCAGTTCCGTCTGGGCAAACCAAATGGTCGAGGACAATTTATATTTAAGGACGACGCCCGGGTCGAGGGCATATTCCGAGATGGCAAAGTTAGTTCCGGGACCGCTATTTTTACTAATGGCGATCGCTATATAGGGTCGTTTTCTCTCGATCAAAAAGTAGGCGTACCCACGGGACAAGGGCAATTCATTTTTGCTAATGGCGATCGCTTTGTGGGTCAATTTTTAGGGGGCAAGCCTTTAGGTACGGGAGCGTTCACTCGGGCTGACGGCAGTCGGTGTTCGGGACAGTTCTATACTCAAGAACTTGATGGCAGGGGTAACTGTTCGTTCTCCAACGGTATCCGCTATCAGGGAGAGTTACGCAAGGGATTGCCTCACGGCAAAGGCACAATTATCGATACCAGAGGCCGGCGAATTCCGGGAGTATTCCGCGACGGCCAGCGGCAAGAGCAATAAACTGGGAATAAGTGCGCTCTAATCTATTAGTAAGGGCAGGTTGATGGCTAATAATTTTTGCACAAAACCTGCCTTTGCTAGGTTTTAAAGTCAAAACTATTGATAATTTATCATCGGCTTTTTCTCAACCGAATTGCTAATGTTAAATATCCACTTAATGGAGTTAATGGAGGCGTTTTGATATGACAACTACTGCTTCTGCTTCCGGCCGCACCGGCCAGTTTCCCTTCGACTTTGCCCCGCAGCGGACTCAAGATGCTGATTTGTTGCGACAACTCAATTTTGTGCCCGGTTTGAAGGAAGTCTTGACTTTGCGCCAAGTTCATGCTTTGGAACACGCTACGGTTTGGGTACTAAGTCAATCGTTTGGTGCGACCACAGCAAGAACCGATAATGAGTTATTGGGCGGGATGTCCACAGATCAAGGGTTTTATCTTTATGGCCACGTTAACATTGCACAGTTGCGTCAGGCTGTGCGCGAGGCTTTGCAGCGGATTGGCAGCGGAGAGTGGGATTTAGCTGTACATCCCCGCTGTGGCACGAATTTGTCGGTGGCAATGCTGCTGACGGCAGGACTTGCTGTAGGCATCAATTTAGCCCTGCCTCGGGGGCCCATTCTGCAACTGTTAGGTTTGGGTGCAGCGGCGGCTGCTGCGGCTCAGTTAGCTCCTGATGTGGGATCTCTGGCTCAGCGTTACGTTACAACTGCTATTCCGTTTAATTTGAGTGTTGTTGATATTACCGTAAGTCACGACTTCTGGGGACGCGAAGCTCATTTTGTGCGGGTACGTTGGGTTGAATAGTTGCTGGGGGAGGGGAAGAGTGGAAGAGGGGGAAAATTGACACAATCTTCTTTCTTCCCTCAACTTCGACCCGTTAAATCCCCTACACGGCTTTGTTGCCTAACTTCCTTCTTCCTTATTCATCATTTTGAGAGAATCGGTACTATTCAAAAGTTAATTGGGGCGACTTATCAACGTGCTTTTATTCGATAACTGGGCACTACATACTAATATCTATATCTTCCATATTTTTATAACTTCATATTATATTAAAATTTCATCTTTACCGCTAATGTGTCAGCTATGAAAAGCTCGGATTTACTTCCTAGGCGACTTGTCAGAAAATAGCAGGATAAGGTAAAATCCCTTATTAGAATTTTTAGATCCAAAGTCAACAAAATAAATGTGCAAATTACCGATCGATAAAACCTGGCTGCCAAGTCTACTGGCTGTCAGCTTAGCCGTAGTAGCCAACAGCGTTTTGCCTTTCACCGAATCTGCGAGTTTTGCTGGCGAAATATCCCAAACTAACGAACCCGAAAAAGCTCCTGACGGCAAAATAGTTCCCGTTAATGGCAAAGTCAATGTTAGATTAACGAATAAAACCAACGATCGACTATTTTTTCAGGTGGTTGGACAGACTAACCGCCAGAGTTTAGCGGAAAATTCAACAGTCGCGCTGCCAGCATTGACACTACCGACCTCAATTGTATTTAGGCGACTAGATGGCGCATTATTGAAACCCAGTTTGAAACCTGGTGGCGAAGGAACAGTAGAGGTAAGATTAGACGAGACAAATGATTTAGGTTTGGATAAAACATCTTTAAGGATTCGGAATGACGGCGCACTTTTTCTCAGATAGACAACAGTCAGTCTAGTTCAAATTTTAGATTTTAGATTCACTCCACAGCCGTTCGCTGGGGGTATAACTTTTGTCTAAACCATGATTGCTCTCCACAACTTAAGTCCGGGGCTTGTATCCGTATTTGGGTGAGTCAGAGGATAGTTGAATCATGTAAAATCAACTTGACGATCGCCCCGCTAGCTAAACCTCACTCTTCAATACACCATCCGAGTTCCTATGTCAATCAAAAAGATTCTTTCTATAGCGCTGTTAATTTTCATCCCCATTTCCATCGCCGCTGAGTATTTGCACTGGGGTTCCCTGGCAGTTTTCATCACATCCGCTTTAGGCATTATACCTCTGGCGATTTGGTTGAGTACAGCAACAGAAGAAGTGGCGATCGTCACAGGCCCCTCCATAGGCGGCTTATTAAATGCAGTCTTCGGCAATGCTACGGAATTAATTATTGCCATAGTTGCCCTGAAAGCTGGATTAATTGACATTGTGAAAGCCAGCATAACCGGTACAATTATCAGCAACTTGCTCTTAGTCATGGGATTTTCCATGCTGTTAGGAGGAATCCGCTACAAAGAACAGGAATTTAAGCCAATTATTGCACGGGTGAACGGTTCCACAATGACTCTAGCAGTGATTGCTATCCTGCTGCCGACAATGGTAATTTACACCTCCAATGGAGTCGAACCCGCAGCCATTCAGAATCTTTCCTTAATAACTGCGATCGTCCTAATTGCAGTTTACGCTCTAACTCTCCTATTTTCATTAAAAACTCACAGCTATCTTTACGATGTTGGGTTACTAGAACTAGAGTCAGAAAATCCGCAAAATACCAAAGAGGAATCGACTACGCACAAACCGAATTTGTGGCTGTGGATAGGGGTGCTAGTTGCCTCAACTGTTGCCGTTGCTTTTGAATCAGAAATTTTCGTTGGAGTTGTCGAAGAAACTACCAAAGGATTGGGATTGACGCCGCTATTTACAGGGGTAATTCTGTTGCCGATTGTTGGCGGCGCGGCCGAATATGTAACTGCGGTAGGAGTTGCGATGAAAAACAATATGGATTTGTCAGTTTCTGTCGCAATGGGTTCGAGTTTGCTAGTTGCTTTGCTGGTAGCGCCGGTGTTGGTGATTATCGGATTAGTGATTCATCAGCCGATGGATTTAAACTTCAATCCCTTTGAAGTAGTTGCAGTTGCCATTGCGGTGACAATTGCTAATCTAATTAGTCTCGACGGGCGTTCTAATTGGCTCGAAGGAGTGCTGCTTTTAGCAACATATATCGTGTTAGGAGCAGCATTTTACTTTCACCCCATTACTTAAACCAATAATTTTCTGGGGGGCAACCCTCCGGGGTTGCCCCTCTTCCCTGGAAAATAACTTATCTTCTTTCTGCTTTGTTATTCCTCTTTGTCTTCGGCCCTTAATTAAAAAAATAATTTTAGGAGAGAAAGTAATTACGGACAGCGACACTGTTGAACAGGAAAACACTCTCGTCTGCAACTTCTTTTTCTGCCTTTACGGTCGCGACAATCAGAAGTATTCCGACATTCCACCTTATCTTCACAAATTTGCTGACGGGGAAAAGTACCTAAGCTTTGTATAGAAACTTCAGCCCTAAGGGCACCCTGTTCTATAACTTGGTCATTTTCTTTAATTTCATAGAGAAACTTATTTTCTCCCTCTAAAACCGAAAAAGTTCTTGTTTTGTGACTGTTACCTAACTTAAATCCAAAATCCTCGGAAAATTCTCCTTTGTCGTAACTTCGGTCTGTGTAGGGATAGGGGTTAGTTTCCATGCCATCAGTCACATTTTTAATCATCACCCTCCTGTTAGGGCCCGGAGGAGTTTTGCTGGAGACAAATCGAGCGCTTTGCGAATCAGGGGAGAAGACAGTACCAGCACAAGCACCTATATATTCAATGCGCTTAAATTGAATCAAATTAATATTAAAAGCGTTTTCGTTTTTGACCCTAAATTGTGCTTCGCTAGTCTGCTGGGCGCTAACTGTGAAAGCTACTAGCGTCAAAAAAAAAGCCCCCACCAAAATAGCTAAGAATTTGATTTGTACCCTCCCCGTAATAAATCTGGCGTGGTTCATCTCTCTCTACCTCTAATGTGAATAGATAGGATTTTGTTTATGAGTTATTTTAACTTGAGAGGTGAGGTGTTGTCAAAGTAGATCGAATAGGTTTCTAGTGAGGGCTTGAGTCTTGGATGCTTCGTTGCGAAAGGAAGCACGGAAGTTCTGAATGCGAACTTTTTAGAGTCAGGAATGAAGTCCTGAGTACAAACTTACAGCAGATTCCATGTATATATGATACAGTTTATTTAGTACATAAGCGAAAAAAATGAAACCTTATTCGATTGAGT
>NZ_JAUBQB010000178.1:0-1973 GCF_036701035.1 Microcoleus sp. Pol7_B2
ATGGCACCTGGAATGCTGTCGCCATCTTGAGGGCGAGTCACGCCGCGCTGATCCTTGGTGGGTGCGCCCGTAGCAATCCCTTGATCAATGGCCGGACTTCCTGTCAGCAGCGGCCTGACTAAAGCACCGTTGAGGTTTTGCAAAGGGCCAAGTAAGGGGTCTGCGAGCGTAATACTTGCCGTCGCATTGTAATCGTTGAAGTTAGTAGTTTTTTTGACAGGCCACTGAAAATTGCCACCTTGGTCAGTTAGTTCGCTGCTGGTGTGCTGCTGAATGCCAAACTCATTCCCCGCCGTGTTGTTAGAAAAAATCGTGTTCTTGACACTGACAGGCTTTCCCGACGCCGCCGAGATGCCTCCGCCCACCCAACGGGCGGAATTATCGGCAATGGTGGTGTTGACGATCGTTGTGGGGGCATAAAGAGCCATTGCACCACCGACATTGCCGTAAAAATCGGTAGTCCCACTAACTTGGTTGCCAGAAAAGGTGCTGTTGGTAATCGTGGTAGGCGCATCCATGATCCACATTGCGCCACCTTGACCGGGGGCTTTGTTACCAGCAAAGGTGGTGTTGGAGACCGTAAGTCCTTTGTTGAGGCCGTTGCTCAAGTTTACCAACCCGCCTCCAACTCCGTCGTTGCCACCGGGAAGCGACAGAATTTCGTTGTTTTGGAAGGTGCTGTCTGCAATACTTACGCTGTCTTGGGTGCCGGTAAACAGATAAGCTGCTCCGCCTTCGCCTCGCCCTTTGTTGTCTTGAAATACACTTTTGGTGATCTTAATTGTGCCGGAAGCTTCGCTGGGATTGCTGGCTCGATCGGTATATAGTGCGCCGCCGAAACCTCTTAAGAAATCATTGGACTTCCCTGTGGCGAAAGTGGCTGCTGTGGTGTCGTTGCCGATGAATCGGGAGTTGTCAATTGTCAGCTTACCTTGAAGGCTGTTAATCGCCCCGCCGTTAATTCCTTTGTTGTTGGTGAAGTCGCTGTTGGTGACTGTAATAGTTTTGAAACTCAAAAAGCCGATCGCACCTGCACCGCGTTCATCGTTAGCGGCGGTGGCGACGTTGCCGTTGAATTTACTGTTGGTAACAGTCAGGGTATTGTTGAAATTACCAAAAATTGCGCCACCGCCTTTATCGGCGACGTTGTTGTTGAACTGAACATTGTCTACTGTGAGGTTTACTTCGTCGGTTGTGCCGATCGCGCCACCTCGATCGGTTGTTTTCCCGTTAGTAATAATCAGGTTTTTGACCACAAAATTGGTAGCAGTCGCAACGTTGGCATTGACAAAAAAGGCGCGGGATGTGTTGTTGCCACTGATGGTTAAACCGGGTGCGGCGGCGCCGTCAATCGTGATATTTTTGCCAACGGGAATATCGAGTTGACCGCTGGTGAGGGTAATGGTTTGGCTGGCTAAACCTGGAGCGAAGGTAATGATATCGCCGGCAACAGCGGTGGCAATCGCAGCCCTTAATGAACCGGGCCCGCTATCGCTATTATTGGCTACTACGATCGTAGCTAAATCGCCTTGGTAACTTGCCATCGCATCCGGCTCCAAGGCTAAGGGAGATTCAATTTCGCCCCTAGCAAATTCTAAATTCCAGTCGCCGCTACGGCCAGTTGTGTTGGTGGATGCCGCAACGTCAGCCCCGGTTATTTGACTGAATCGAGCGACGAAATTAGCACCTGTACCGCTTGCTACATCGCAGCCGTACAGCATGATATCTGCTTCTGGGGCTAGTGAAGTTTGCCATTTTTCCAACTGGCTTTTGTATTGCTCTATGTTATCTGAACCCAGAGCGGTCTTGCCTAGTTGTAGGCTGCCTGAACTGCCGTGAGAAATAATGTGAACCGAGTCTATCGCCCCGTTAGTCGAGGCATATTTTTCAATTTCAGAGGTGATTTGTTCGATGCCGTTTTTGGTGCTATCGAGTATTACTACCTGCTGTCCCGGCAGCACTCCCGCTGTTAT
>NZ_JAUBQB010000127.1:0-10025 GCF_036701035.1 Microcoleus sp. Pol7_B2
TTTTTCTAATTAACTATTTTTATCGATTTTATCATGATCTTACCTCTGTCTCACATTTATTTGAAATGACTATATCTCTAGTTTGACGCATCAAGCGCACCTTGTCCTTGCTCAATGCTGCGATACACTAAATCCAGCACAGCAGAAAAGACGATCGCCCGAGTAGTAGAGTGAAAAGGTTGATCGACCCTCAAGTCACTTATGCGATCGAGTTGCCCTCTAAAATGGGTTTACGTGCAATGAATGCTGCATGAGATTTTGGCAAGTTGTACTCACCATAACTACGTAGGATTTGAACTTGAAAACCTACGCGATCGAGTGCTTCAACAATATCTTTTGCCTTGTACAACCGCAAACAGTGTATTTCCTCATCTCGCCTGTAGGTTTCCCCTACTTTACGAAGAGTAATGATGCGGCGAATTAAGGTTTCATTCTCTTGATTTTCTTCTTTCTCAACCAGAACAATCCAATCTTTTCCTTCCGTGAATCCTTTGGTTGTGTTTCCGGCTACAATCTGTCCGGGTTCTGCAATGTCAAAGATGAAAACACCGCCCTCGGTTAAGGCGTGATAAATGCGACGGAAAAATTGCACCAGGTTTTGGCGATCGTTGTCTGCATCAAACAGATAATTCAAACATTCGCCGATCGAGGTGACAGCATTACACGGTGGGATATCAGTTTTAAACAGCGACTCAACTCGAAACTCGCCATCAGGCACTCTGTTTCGGGCCATGGCAATCAAAGACTCAGAAATATCAACTCCCAGAACACGATAACCAGCCTTTGTGAATTCTAGTGCGGATAATCCGCTGCCACAACCCAAGTCAACGACTAAACCTTCTTGTAGCTTGTTTTGGGCCAAGATATTCAATATACCAGGGGCAGATTTGAGAGCATAATCGCTATGCCCAACATCATGAATATATGCGAGGTCTTCCTTATACCACTGTGTCATGACTTCGTTCCAGCAGACTAACTCACAAATTTAGTTGCGATCGCACTTTTATTCCGGCTTGACAGACTCAGCCAACCACTTCGCATTGTCCCGCCGATGAACATTAATCGAACTGCATTTTGCTTCGACCCATCGATCTTATTCCATCCATCCGTTACACAATCCGTTGCCGAACTTCCTTCTGCTATACAAAAAAATCCCCCGCCAGAAGGCAGGGGATTTCATTTAATTACCTAGAAACCAGAGTTCAGAGTTACCCGAATTTCCCGGCTGTCGAGGCAATTACAAAGGCCGCGTAAGTGAGGACGTTGCCCACAGTAAAGTGAACTAAGCCAACTAAACGACCTTGGACGATCGACAAAGCAACAGGCTTGTCTTTCCAGCGAACCAAGTTAGCCAAAGGAGTGCGCTCGTGAGCCCAAACCAAAGTCTCGATCAACTCTTGCCAGTAACCTCTCCAAGAAATCAGGAACATGAAACCAGTTGCCCAAACAAGGTGTCCGAATAAGAACATCCAAGCCCAGACTGACAAGTTGTTAGTACCATACGGGTTGTAACCGTTGATCAACTGAGAAGAATACAGCCAGAGGTAATCGCGGAACCAGCCCATCAGGTAGGTAGAAGACTCATTGAACTGAGCCACGTTACCTTGCCAGATGCCCAGGTGCTTCCAGTGCCAGTAGAACGTTACCCAAGCTAGGGTGTTCAACATCCAGAATACAGACAGGTACATCGCGTCCCAAGCAGAGATGTCGCAAGTACCGCCACGGCCGGGGCCGTCGCAAGGGAAAGCATAACCGAAGTCTTTTTTGTCCGGCATCAGCTTAGAACCGCGTGCATCCAGAGCGCCCTTGACCAAGATCAAGGTGGTGGTGTGCAAGCCTAGTGCGATCGCGTGGTGAACCAAGAAATCGCCAGGTCCGATTGCCAAGAACAGAGAATTAGTACCGCTGTTAATCGCATCCAACCAGCCTGGGAGCCATACGTTGCCGTAGTTGGGCCAAGCGGTAGAAGCAATGCTGTCAGGGTTAGACAACAGCACGTCCATGCCGTAGAGAGCTTTTCCGTGAGCAGCTTGGATGAACTGTGCGAACACTGGTTCAATCAAGATTTGCTTTTCAGGAGTTCCGAAAGCGACTACAACGTCATTGTGAACGTACAAGCCGAGAGTGTGGAAGCCCAAGAACAGCGACACCCAGCTCAAGTGAGAGATAATCGCTTCTTTGTGCTGCAACACGCGATCGAGCACGTTGCCTTTGTTTGCTTCAGGATCGTAGTCCCGCACCAAGAAGATAGCTCCGTGGGCGAAAGCGCCGACCATGATGAATCCAGCAATGTACTGGTGGTGGGTGTAAAGCGCAGCCTGAGTCGTGAAGTCCTTACCTATAAAAGCGTAGGGGGGCATCGCGTACATATGCTGTGCTACCAGGGAGGTAATTACGCCCAAAGCAGCGAGGTGAAATGCCAGTTGGAAGTGCAGCGAGTTGTTGTAGGTTTCATACAAGCCTTGGTGAGGCAAGTTGAACTGCCCTTCACTCTTGCCGCCGACCAAACCAGCCTTAGAATCCAACATCTCTTTGATGCTGTGACCGATACCGAAGTTAGTCCGGTACATATGACCGGCAACGATAAACAGAACTGCGATCGCCAAGTGGTGGTGAGCGATGTCTGTCAGCCACAGGGATTCTGTTTGAGGGTGGAAGCCACCCAAGAAAGTCAGAATTGCGGTTCCAGCGCCTTCGGAAGTACCGAAGACATGGTTCGCTGCATCTGGATTCTCGGCGTATACGCCCCAGTTACCAGTGAAGAACGGAGCCAAACCGGCCGGGTGAGGCGGGGTAGACAAGAAGTTGTCCCAACCTACGTGCTGTCCGCGAGATTCGGGGATAGCAACGTGAACCATGTGACCAGTCCAAGCCAAAGAGCTGACACCGAACAAACCAGCCAAGTGGTGGTTGAGGCGAGATTCAGCATTTTTGAACCAAGACAAGCTGGGGCGGTACTTGGGCTGGAGGTGCAACCAACCTGCGAACAGGAAGACAGCCGCCAGTAGTAGCAAGAAGATAGCTCCTTGATACAGGTCGGCGTTTGTCCGAATCCCTTGGGTGAACCACCAATGGTAGACACCAGAGTAAGAGATATCCACCGGGTTAGAAGCGCCCCCTTGAGTGAAAGCTTCTACAGCAGGAGCGCCGAATTGCGGGTCCCAAATCGCGTGAGCGATCGGGCGGACGTTTAGAGGGTCTTTAATCCACTGTTCAAAGTTACCTTGCCATGCTACGTGGAACAGGCTGCCCGAAGTCCACAAGAAAATGATTGCTAGGTGGCCGAAGTGAGAAGCAAAAATCTTTTGGTAAAGATTTTCTTCGGTCATGCCATCGTGGCTTTCAAAGTCGTGTGCTGTGGCAATCCCGTACCAGATCCGCCGTGTGGTCGGGTCTTGGGCAAGGTCTTGGCTAAATTTTGGAAATTTCGTTGCCATAAGCCTTGATTAATCCTGAATCCTGAACAAAATTGAAGGGATTCGGTTCGGAGTTTGGATTCTCGATTTGAGATTCCTCCCAAATCGAGAATCCAAAACCTAGGGGTAGTTTACCCTACCGAAATGATTCGCGCTAGGAAAAATGCCCACGTAGTGACAATTCCTCCTAGGAGGTAGTGAGCTACACCCACAGCCCGACCCTGAATAATGCTCAGAGCACGAGGCTGAATCGACGGAGCTACCTTGAGCTTGTTGTGAGCCCAAACAATCGACTCAATCAGTTCTTGCCAGTAGCCACGGCCGCTGAACAGGAACATCAAGCTGAAGGCGAAGACGAAGTGTCCAGCTAGGAACATCAAACCGTATGCCGACAGTGCCGAACCGTAGGACTGAATTACCTGAGAAGCTTGCGCCCAAAGGAAGTCCCGCAGCCAGCCGTTAATCGTGATCGCACTTTGTGCGAAGTTGCCACCGGTAATGTGAGAAATTGTGCCGTCTGGCGATACTGTTCCCCATACGTCCGACTGCATTTTCCAGCTAAAGTGGAAAATCACGATCGAGATGCAGTTGTACATCCAGAACAAGCCTAGGAACACGTGATCCCAACCAGAAACTTGGCAGGTGCCGCCACGGCCGGGGCCGTCGCAAGGGAACCGGAAGCCCAAGTTGCCTTTGTCAGGAACCAAGCGAGAACTGCGTGCAAACAACACGCCTTTCAAAAGAATCAGGACTGTAACGTGAATGGTGAAAGCGTGGATGTGGTGGATCATGAAATCCGCCGTACCCAACTCGATCGGCATCATCGCTACTTTGCCGGCGACGACTACTGCACCGCCGCCAAAAGCGTGGCTAACGATTTCCGTAGCATTAGGCGCTGTTGTGCCCGGAGCCAAAGCGTGGATGTTTTGCACCCACTGGGCAAATATCGGACGCAACTGAATCCCGGTATCCGAGAACAAATCTTGAGGACGACCGAAAGCCCGCATCGTGTCGTTGTGAACGTACAGACCGAAGCTGTGGAAGCCCAAGAATATACAAACCCAGTTCAGGTGGGAAATGATCGCATCTCTATGCCGGATCACGCGATCCAACAAGTTGTTGACATTTCCAGCGGGTTCGTAATCCCGAACCATGAAGATTGCTCCGTGAGCGGCTGCTCCAACAATCAGGAATCCGCCAATCCACATGTGGTGGGTGAACAGGGATAGCTGAGTCGGGTAGTCCGTCGCGATGTACGGATACGGAGGCATCGCATACATGTGGTGGGCAACAATGATGCTCAGAGAGCCCATCAGTGCCAAGTTAATCGAGAGTTGCGCGTGCCAAGAATTAGTCAGGATTTCGTAGAGACCTTTGTGACCTTCACCAGTGAAGGGGCCTTTGTGGTTCTCTAGGATTTCTTTCATGCTGTGGCCGATGCCCCAGTTCGTCCGGTACATATGACCAGCGACGATGAACAGCACTGCCAAAGCTAAGTGGTGGTGTGTTGTATCAGTCAGCCACAAACCGCCTGTGGTGGGGTTCAGACCGCCTTTGAAGGTCAGGAAGTCTGTGTATGCGCCCCAGTTGAGGGTGAAGAAGGGGGTTAAACCTTTAGCGAAACTCGGGTAGATGTCAGCCATCAAGCCCGGTGTCAAAATCCACTCGTGCGGCAGGGGGATGTCGGCAACTGTTTTGATCAGCTTGCCGCCGACTGTCAGCGGTGAACCTGCATCGATCGCGTCCATGCAAGCGTTGATTGGCAGCGACACGTGAATTTGCTGTCCCGCGTAGCCCAAGCAGCCGCAGCCCAACAACACAGCCAAGTGGTGGTTCATCATCGATTCCACGTTCTGGAACCATTCCAGTTTCGGAGCGCGGACGTGATAGTGGAACCAACCGGCAAATAGCATCAAAGCTGCCATTACCAGGGCGCCGATCGCAGTGCAATATAGCTGGTATGAGTTAGTGATGCCGTTGGCGCGCCACCACTGGAATAGACCAGAGGTGATCTGAATCCCGTGAAAGCCGCCGCCTACATCTGCATTTAAAATTTCTTGACCAAAAATCGGCCAGACCACTTGAGCGCTGGGCTTGATGGCTGTAGGATTTGTCAGCCAAGCTTCGTAATTGGAAAATTTAGCGCCGTGGAAATATGCGCCACTGATCCACACGAAGATTACTGCCAAGTGGCCGAAGTGAGCGCTAAAGATTTTGCGCGAAACGTCTTCTAAGTCACTTGTATGACTGTCAAAGTCGTGAGCGTTAGCGTGGAGGTTCCAAATCCAAGTGGTGGTTTTTGGCCCCTTAGCTAGAGTGCGATCGAAATGACCTGGTTTTGACCACTTCTCGAAAGAAGTTGGAACCGGATTCTTATCGACTACTACCCTAGCTTTTACCTCTCGCTCTGGAGGACTAATGGTCATGAAGACTCTCCTCTCGGTAAGACAAGGAACGAGAACTGAACACTGTACCGGACACTCCCCGCGCTTGATGAGGCGGGGGATTCTCGAAAAAGCCGACACTGCACTACACTTTACTCTTTGCAGAGTTAGACGCAGGTGCATCGTCTCCCCAAGCATTTTGCTTCTGTGAAGAAGCCAGTTTCCCAGTGTCGCTAACAATGTGACTGGGTACTGCCAACTCTTCTCTCCAGATGAGCCGCCGATCGCATCCTTGATTCAGACTTGATACGGCTGCTCCTTTTGAGGGAGTTTTATGAATTATAAGCTTGCTAGAGGAGTATTAATCGCTTGTTAACAATACTTAAAAAAGGCTCAATTCTTGATGTAATAACGCCTTTAAATCCCACAGTCCCTCGAAAAAGTCAAGGGGTACTGCCATTAACTTTACAAAACTCAAAGATAAAGTAATTTAGGAATACTCATTTGTAGATATATGTTTGGGAAAAAGCCTGCGGGAATTAAGAGTCGGAAAGGATGGGTTGCCCGCTGCTGCCTCAATCCTGCCTCCTAGGAGCCTTTGGAATTCATGAGCTGCAATTCCCTAATACTAAATTCATTTTTGGGCTATAGTTCCCTATGAGAAGGCTTCTAGGAGTATGGTTGCGTGATTGGGATCAATTGGCACAGAACGGTTGCAGGCAGGCTGCTGGCATTGTTCGCAGTAGCAGTATTAATTTTGGGTTTAGCAAGTTGTGGCGCGGGCCATCCCGAATTGCCCAAACCAGGGAACAAGAGCGGCTCAGCTACCGCCCCAGTAAACAAAATCTCAGAGGTTTCTCCCCCAGAAGCCATTCAACAACTGCGTCAGGCTCTAGAAATCTACCAGCCTCAAATTAGTATCTTGAATCCAAAACCTGACGAAGTGCTTCAGGATATAAATGTGTCTGTTCAGTTCCAAGTGAAGGACTTGCCCATTTTCAAAAATGCAAACTTGGGTTTGGGCCCCCATCTGCAAGTTTTATTAGACAACCAACCTTATGCAGCAGTTTACGACATCAACCAACCTTTAACGCTGTCCGACTTAGAACCCGGAACCCATACCCTGCAGGTGTTCGCCGCTCGCCCTTGGGAAGAAAGCTTTAAAAACGAAGGTGCCGCTGCTCAAACCACCTTTCACGTTTTTACCAAAACAGACGACAATAATCCCGATCGAACATTGCCCCTATTAACGTACAACAGCCCCCAAGGCAGCTACGGCGCAGAACCCATCCTGCTCGACTTTTACTTGACAAATGCCCCGCCGCACGAAGTGGCGCAAGAAAATTCCCAAGATGAAATACTCGATTGGAAAATTCGAGCCACAGTCAACGGCGAAAGCTTTGTGATCGACCAGTGGCAACCTATATATCTTAAAGGATTCAAATCAGGGAAAAACTGGGTACAGCTAGAATTAATTGACGAACGCGGAAATATCGTCAAAAACGCCTTTAATAATACAGCCAGACTGATAAATTACCAACCGCTCGGTCAAGACACTCTTTCAAAATTAGTGCGGGGCGAACTAACAACATCCGAAACTCGCGCTATAGTCGATCACACCTACCAAGCCCCCGAACCGACACCAACCCCAACCCCGGAACCGACACCGACACCTGCATTAGAACAAACACCAGTTGTCCCACCCTCACCTGCGGTTCCAGAAACCCCTGTTAGCGAACCCAGCTTAGAGCCAACAGTCGCTCCCGAAGTTGCTCCCATTCAAGTAATAGAACCAACACCGACAGCAACCCCCCAACTCGAAGCGCCGAAAGTTGTAGAACCAATTCAAGTAATACAACCGACACCGACAGCAACTCCACAGGTAGAAAACCCCAAAGTTGTAGAACCAATTCAAGTAATACAACCGACGCCGACAGCAACTCCACAGTTAGAAACCCCCAAAGTTGTTGCTCCAGTTCAAGTAATAGAACCGACACCAACAGCATCTAGCCAACCAAAGAAACAGGAATATAAAGGATACTACAATCGGTTCCGCAACTTCTTGCGTCAAGAACCGCAGCCTGCTAATCCTTCAGAGCCACCAACCCTGCCAGAAATAACACAAAAAGCTCCAGTACCAAAAGTAGTCGCTCCCGCGATACCAGAACCGTCTCCCAATCTTGTACCGCCAACGCCACCTGTTGCCGCTGAGACTCCTAGCCAGCCAAACAGCGAATTAGCCCCTCGCGAAACAACCGTTTCCGAACCCGAAAATCAGCCCAAATCCGAACAAAAAGTCGAATTTGCCACCTAACGAAAACTTTCTGCATTCATCTGCGTTGATCCGCGTAAATCTGCCTACATCGGCGGTCAAAAATAAAAAATTAGGACACTAAAAAATGACCTACCTCGAAACAGCAGCCAAATTCTACAGTGATGTTGCCGAAACACCCCAAATCGGACTTTGCTGCGTCCAAAGCAGTCCCTTGCAATTGCCAGGATTAAAAATTCCCGAACAAATGCAAGAAATGAATTACGGCTGCGGCACAACCGTTCACGCCGCCGAACTTGTCGGCAATCCCTTCGTGCTTTATGTAGGCGTCGGCGGCGGATTGGAAGCACTACAATTTGCATATTTTTCTAGACATAAAGGAGCGGTTATTGCCGTCGATCCGGTTCCAGCAATGCGAGATGCAGCTGCACGAAACTTGCAAATAGCCGCCCACGAAAATGATTGGTTTGATCCGAGTTTTGTAGAAATTTGTGAAGGCGATGCTTTTGCGTTGCCAGTGCCGGATGCTTCTGTAGATGTTGTCGCTCAAAACTGCTTGTTTAATATCTTTGAACCAGCCGATTTAGCTAAAGCATTAAAAGAGACTTATCGGGTGTTAAAACCGGGTGGCAGATTGTTGATGAGCGATCCGATCGCAACTCGCCCCATTCCGCAGCATTTGAAGGAAGACCAACGCTTGCGTGCCCTGTGTTTGTCCGGCGCTTTGACATACGCAGAATACGTTCAACACCTTGTAGACGTTGGTTTTGGGCAAGTCGAAGTGCGGGCGCGCCGTCCTTACCGATTGCTGGACAAACACAATTATCAATTGGATGCGGATTTGCTGTTAGAAAGCCTGGATTCGGTGTC
Source organism: Microcoleus sp. Pol7_B2 (assembly GCF_036701035.1). Lineage (NCBI taxonomy): Bacteria > Bacillati > Cyanobacteriota > Cyanophyceae > Oscillatoriales > Microcoleaceae > Microcoleus > Microcoleus sp. Pol7_B2. The sequence continues at coordinate 8,943 of NZ_JAUBQB010000127.1, forward strand.
TTTTAAAGTGGAGGTACCGGATGACGGAGCTTGCATTTTTACTGGCAAGACGGCGATTTATACGGGGTCTGAAGATCTCTTTGATGACGGGGCAGGTCACGTTTTGCAGCGGGGAGTTCCGGCGGCGGTGTGCGATAAAACTGCTGGGAAGTTGGGGGGATTGATGCCCGATAAAGTGTTAATTACTGATTCGACGTGGCATTATCACGGCGGCGGTTGCTGTTAGATTTATTTCGGAATAGGGAGGTAGCATTCACCGCAGAGATAGCTGCCTCTTTCAACTCTTTCTACTGATAGTTATCTCGGGACTGTAACTCATAAAAATTATCAGAGTAGTTATTGTATGAGTATTTTCGATGTGTTAAATAAGGAGATCTTCTGGGTGATCATGAAAAATATTTGTTGCGAAGGACATCAAGAGCGTGAAATTCTAAATCTCATCCTGTTCTACCGGGTGCATCTCACTTTGGCAAATACATCAAATTGAAAGTTGACCGTTGAGATAAGCACAGCGCAGAGAAAGGATAGATGAAACACTCTCGATATTCCACTGCGCTCCCGATAGTTTCACCCTCAGTCCAATTCGTTTAATCGTTGATTCCACTGTTCCAGAACCGGTAGAACTTAAAGATTCTTCTTTATATAGCAAGTCTATTTGAGTCATCAATGTAGAACTACTTGAAACGCTTGTGATCATTGAATCGATTGTTTACAAATCAAATGGTTTTGCTATAGTATCGGTAGTTAACTATTCGGTTGCGATGGAACTCTAAATAATTGCAAAAGGTTTTAAATCCTTTTATTTTCAACTCTTTAAATAAATTGATAACTTCATTGACTTGATCTGACCACAACAGAAATTCTGCTTGCTTTAATCGTTTCAGTGAACCCCCCGCTTTATAGAGATTTTCTTTCAGATGATACCAATCTAAAATTTCTTGTCTTTGTTCAGGGCCTCCTATGTCTTGAAAGAGGTTCCAAATTCCGGGATGCCCATCTCCTATACAATACAGCAAATTCCATGTAAATGTGGTACACTACATTCAGTACATCAGCAGAAAAAATGAAAGCTTATTCGCTCGA
>NZ_JAUBQB010000128.1:0-9874 GCF_036701035.1 Microcoleus sp. Pol7_B2
CTGGCACATCTCTTGATGAAGTTATTCGTGCTTATTGTGCAGAAAGAGTGTCTCATACTTATTTGAAATGACTATATCTTATGTCAATTGTCTTAATTCTGCGTTACCCACCCAGAAGCAAGACTCTTCAGAGTCGGAGTTGACTGGTTGAGAGATTACCTGATGAACGAGTTGATAGAATTCGATGGAAGTGTCATAAATCCCGGTTCCGAATGTAAAGTCTAAGCGCAAGGTTAAAGGTTGGGGGATTAGAGTAATGCCTGCGAGGTCGGCACTTTTCAAGTCTTCTATGCAAAAAATTTTTAAAGGACGATCGGTTGTAGCAGTCATAGAATTATTAAATTAAATTAAGATATGGACGGCGCCCCAGAACGATAGACACGAATCACTTTTCCCGTCAGTATCTCAGCAGTAGATATCGCATCATTAATATTCGCACTCAGTCTAGGCATATCGTCATCTCGCGTGCAGGCAATAATACCACAATGGTCTGGTTTCAGATTGTGCAGTTGAAAGAAATCGCGCCGATTGACGGTCAAAACAGCCCGATTGTCAGTGATGGCAAATGCTAATACATCCTCATCAGGTAGTCCAGCATTTCCTGCTTCTTGAACTGTCGGGACATCATGCCCCAAAGACCGCAGATTTTGCACAACTTGTCGGGGAAAGTGTTCGCCTGCATAGAGACGTGCCATAAGTTTATTGGATATTTTCCGGTGTATTTAAGATTTCGTCCGAATCATCTTGCTGTCGAATTAATGACTCAATTTCGTCAGGCTAAGCTTCAGTATAAGCCCAAACATTTACCAAATCAGCAGCACTGAGATGGGGGTAGCAGTCTAGGATAAAAGCATCGGTAGCGCCGTCATTGCGATACCTGGCGAGCAACCAAACGGGAATGCGAGTTTTGTCAATACAAGCATCACCGCCCATCACGCCAGGAGTTTTGGTTATCGGGCGGCCGCTGTTTTTCAGGCTTTGAGTTAAGATGCCGATCGCCTCCGCTTTTTCGAGCGCCGTTCAGCCCAAGAGTTGTACTTCTAATTCTTCGATTGTCAAATAAATTTGGGGATTTATAAATTGTGTAGCTATTTGATATTGTAAGGCGATATCTCTATCAGTTATCAAGCTCGGTAGTCTTAATTCTGCGGTAGGGGCGGGTTTTACCAACCATCTATGTCGGAACCAACAACATAATAAACCAGCCCCGGCCTAATCTCCGAATCCTCTTCACAAGCCCCCGGATTCATCCGTGGGGTCTATCTTGGAATTCTTTAATCTAAAATCTAAAATCTAAAATCTAAAATCGATTAACTGACTCTCGCGGTGTGTCGCTGCGAGATTGTCGATTTGATTTGTAGATTGTTCAATGCGACGCACCCTACCACTACTACCCGGAAACTAGGACGAGGAAGAAACCGACGCTACCGCTACGCGAAAACCCCTGGGCCACGGACTGAAGAGCCCCGAGTACGAGACGCGAAGGGCACTGCGGCAATCGACCGCAGGGAAAAAGCAGGAACCACCACGCAGCACTCGGTTATTATCCGTGCCAGTTTCCCAAGAACTTCCATCAGTCGGTGCGCGGTTATAATTACCATGCCATTTATCGCTGCACCATTCCTAAACATTCCCGTGCATATCGTATAAACCAAACGCATTGGGCGGAAAACTTCCCACATCTGTTGTTTCTTTGCGGTCAAGTCCCTTGGGTGCAGCACCGTAGGGATAATTGCCCTTATAATTGACTAAATCCGGGGTAATTGTTTCGCCAAAATAAAAAGGTGTTGTAGTTCCGGCGCGACAAGCATATTCCCATTCCGCTTCCGAAGGTAAGCGATAAGTCTTGCCTGTTTTTTGAGAAAGTTTGTGGCAAAATTCCACAGCTTTATCCCAGGTAACATTGTCTACAGGAAGTTTTTTACTTCGTAAAGGACCTTTGAAAATAGAAGGGTTATTTCCCATCACCGCTTGATATTGTTCTTGAGTGACTGGATATTTACCCATAAAAAAAGGAGAGATATTCACAGTACGCTGCGGCCCTTCATTGTCCCTTTGTTCTGCTTCGCTAGTGGGGGAACCCATCACGAAACTGCCGCCAGGAATTGCTACCATGTCTAGAGTGACACCATTACCAATATTTTCTGTAAAAACCCCTACTTCTCCTTGACGACGGTTGGTAATTTGCCCCGTTGAGTTAACTGTCACTGTTTTAAATTCCAAGGTTTTTAAAGCAGGAGTTCCTGGTGGCTGCGACAAAAATAAAACTGCTCGCAATGCTTCCCCTGCATTCTGATAACGATTGCTGAAATTGTTCCGTACCATCTGATCTAAAACATCAGCTAATTTAGGGTCAACTCTTGGCACTAAATGTCGCCAACTTACTTCCCCGGTACTTGGATCGTCGCGCAAATCTGCCGGGTGTATTCCCGTTAAGGCTTGAATGCCAATCATCCCCACAGCATAGACATCGCTGCACAATTTTGGTTGGCCTTTAGCTTGTTCGCTAGGCCTATAGCCGCAAGTGCCGATCGGCACCGTTGTAGTGACATCTCCATTTGCCTTGACAATTAATTGATTGATTTCCTTAACTGCACCAAAGTCAATCAAGATTATTTTACCATCTTGGCGACGGCGCATTAAATTAGCTGGTTTAATATCTCGGTGAATAACGGCTTTTGGTTGGTGTTCGTGGGCAACTGCTAAAACTTCTAAGATGCTTTTTAATAAGGTAATAACGTCGGATTCGCTTAACTGCTGGCCGGCAATAATCTCTTTTTTTAAATCGTGTCCGTCTATAAATTCCTGAACTAGATAGAATTCGCCATTTTCTTCAAAGTAAGCAAACAAAGTCGGAATTTGCTGGCATTGATTGCCTAAATTATGCAAAATTTGTGCTTCTTTATCGAAGAAGCGTTGGGCGAGGGCCAAACCAGTAGGACTATTATCTTTAGGTTGGAGGTGTTTGACGACACAGTGGGGTTTTCCGGGTAAGTCTAAATCTTTAGCGAGGTAGGTATGGCCAAAGCCACCGCCTCCCAAGTGTTCGATTATTTGGTAGCGGTGGCGGAGAATTGTACCAGAGGGAACCATAGGTTTTTTGTGGAGGGATGGAGATTAAGATTAATTTTGGCACAATCTCTGTTTTCTGTGCTGTTTTTTCAATTATCTTTGTCCTGCTTGAATCGGAAGAATTTCGCGCGATTGAACACGGCGATTGAAATCGCTTCTACACCAACAAAGTCCGCTTTCGCGGACTCAAGAAATGCAACCCGCGCCGGCGGGTTTCGTCTGTGTAGACGCGGTTTCAACCGCCCTTTGTATGGAATGCGATTAGACAGATGCAATCCGACGCTCGATCGCATTATAGAACCGATCGCCCATATCACCCATCGCCACCTCAATTAACACTTTATTGTCAGCACTCACAACCCGCAAAGGTGATTCAGCACAGCAAACTAAACCTATTTTCTGCCACATTTTGGTCAAATGTTCTTGCAGGTAAGACTCCCAAATTTCTTGATTTTTCGGTGCGACTGAAACTACAATGCAGTTGCCCATTTCACCAAACAAAATTTCATCCCAGCGGCCGACATTTGCCGAATTGAAACTGAGATGGATTTCGGCACCCATTTTAGCAGAAATACAGGATTCCGCGAGGGCGATCGCAATTCCACCTTCGGCACAATCATGGGCAGAACCTACCCAACCTTGCCGAATTCCATCGCGACAAACCGATTGCACTTTTCTTTCTAACTCAAAATCTATCCTTGGCGGTTTCCCAGCTACAATCCCGTGAATTGCCGCTAAATATTCCGAACCTCCCAAAGTAGGAGAAGTTTCGATTTTTGAGCTTTCCGATGGAATTTCTGAGTTTTGGGATGATTCCCCGATTCCCAGCACATAAATTAAATCACCTTTCTTTAGCCAAGCTTGGCCGCAAATTTTCTTCAAATCGGGAATTAACCCCACCATTCCGATTACCGGAGTCGGATAAATTGGTTGAGGATTCCCCTCAGCATCAACCGTTTCATTGTAAAGAGAAACATTGCCGCCAGTCACAGGCGTTCCCAACTCGCGACAAGCATCAGCAATTCCGCGACAAGCTGAGGCTAACTGCCAATATCCGATCGGCTTTTCAGGACTGCCAAAATTCAAATTATCAGTAACTGCGAGAGGTTCAGCACCCACACAACTTAAATTTCTCGCTGCTTCCGCTACGACTGCTTTTGCACCTTCATAAGGATCGAGATAAACATAACGAGAATTGCAATCAACCGTTGCAGCAACTCCGGGAATAATCCCCAGGGGCGCTTCCTCCTTGCTAAGGGGGGGAGAAACTTTTGGAGTTTCCCTACCTTGTGCCTTTTTAAATAGAGGAATTACTTCTTCTTCCTGTTTGCTTTCGGAAGCTAGAGAAACAGCATTTTCTCTCAGTAGATCCCCCTTAGCAAGGGGGTGTACTTCTAGCCCTTCAGCAAGGGAAGATTGGCAAGGTTCTAGCGGACGCAATCTGACAACGGCAGCATCAGCGCCTCCCGGTAAAACAACAGTATTGTTTTGCACTTGATGGTCGTATTGGCGATAAACCCAGCGTTTAGAAGCGATGGTGGGAGTATCTAAAAGCGTCAGCAAAATCTGATTCCAAGTTTGGAAATTGCCGTTAATTTCGATACCTTTAACTGTGGATTGTGGCAGGGAATCCGCCGTCCATTCCCATGCTTTTTTAGCATATTCGGGCGGTTCTGTCAACAGTTCTCGGTGATAAATTGGCGTGTTATCGGCCAAAGCAGTTGCGGTAATTTCAGCAGCGATTTCGCCTTTAAATAGAATTCGGACGATCGGCTCTTGGATGACTGTACCCGCGACTACGGCGTGCAATCCCCAGCGGTGGAAAATATCGATTAATTCCTGTTCCCGTCCTTTTTGGGCAACAAACAACATCCGTTCTTGGGATTCCGAAAGCAGGTATTCGTAGGGAATCATGCCGCTTTCTCGAACGGGAACTTTGTCTAAATCGAATTCAATGCCGACCCCGCCTTTTGCTGCCATTTCTGATGTGGAACAGGTGATTCCTGCAGCACCCATATCTTGGGCGGCGACGACTGCACCGGTTTTGAATGCTTCTAAACAAGCTTCAATTAAGGATTTTTCTAAAAATGGATCTCCTACTTGGACTGCGGGGCGATCGTCCATTGATTTGTCGGTCAACTCGGCACTGGCAAAACTTGCTCCTCCCATGCCATCTCTGCCAGTGGTTGAACCGACATAAAGCACGGGATTTCCGATTCCCGAAGCGCCGGATTTGACGATTTCTTGAGTTTCCATTAAACCTAAGGCCATGACGTTAACTAGCGGGTTGCCGGAATAAGCAGGATCGAAGTAAACTTCGCCGCCAACTGTGGGTACTCCGATGCAATTTCCATAATGAGAAATTCCCGATACTACGCCTTTGAACAATCTCTGAGTTTTAGCGTCGTCTAAGTTGCCGAAACGCAGGGAATTCAAAAGTGCGATCGGACGAGCTCCCATTGTGAAGATATCGCGGAGAATCCCCCCGACACCGGTTGCTGCACCTTGGAAAGGTTCGACTGCTGACGGGTGGTTGTGGGATTCAATTTTGAAGGCGAGTTGCAAGCCGTATCCCAAGTCTACGACGCCGGCATTTTCTCCAGGCCCGACGAGAATTCGATCGCCCTCTGTGGGAAACTGTTTTAATAGTGGCCGCGAATTTTTGTAACAGCAGTGTTCGCTCCACATAACGCCGAACATTCCCAATTCAGCTTTATTAGGATGGCGACCTAGACGCTGAACGATTTCTTCATATTCTTCAGGTGTGAGTCTTTCACCGGCAATTTGTTCGGGGGAAAATGGGGATTCGGAGAAGGGAGACATGGAAACTCGTTATAAACCACAGGCTTTATTCTAAATGCCCTGTGCTTGGTTAATCTAAAATCTATAATCTAAAATCTATAATCCTAGGTCTTTGGGTTGCTAACCTAAAATCTAAAATCTAAAATCTAAAATCTAAAATCGAATGACTCAACCTCGAAATCTCAATTTTGCTAACCAAAACTTGCGGAACCGTTCTTTTAAAGGGCTTGACTTGTCAGGGGCGAATTTCAGCGGTTGCGACATTCGAGGCTGCAATTTCACCGGGGCGATTTTGAGGGGGGCAAATTTTCAGGGTGTCAGAACCGGACAAAGCCGCAGGCGGGTGAGAAATTTGATTGCTAGGGCTGGGGTAACGGCGGTGACAGTGACGGCGGCTGGGGCTTTGACTGGACTGATAGCCGGGGCGGATGCGGGGGCTGTGGCTGTGGCTGGAACGGCTGCTACGGCGATTGCTGCGACTCGGTGCGAGGCTGGGATTGTGGCGGGGGCTGTGGCTGGGGCTGCTGCTGCGATCGGGGCTAGCGGTATTGTGACATTTTTGGGCGGAGATACTATCAGGGGAATTGTCTTATTTTTGGTTTCTGGGGTAATTCTTGGGTTAACTGCGATCGGCTTTTTTATTGCTGTTGAAGAAATAGAAAAATTATCGATAACGTCGTTTAGAAAAGCTGATTTGACTGATGCTGTATTCGATCCGGGGGCGGTTCTAGATGCAGATTTTTCCGATGCGCGAGGAGTGCCGTGGTAGACAACCTGCTTCTAAAATCTAAAATCTAAAATCTAAAATCTAAAATCGGATGACTGAGTTCCCCCACGATCAGTTTGCAAAAGAATACCTGCAAGAGTTATTGTCGCCTCTTGGATAAGTAGAAACGAGCAAAAATGTCACTGCTGAAGTTAGAGAAATTGATGTTTGGTTTCAACCAACTTCTTTTGAGGGCGAATATGTCCAAAGTTTGGGTGTGTTAGGTAAAATGGCTGCAACGGCGGCGATGATTGAACCGTTTCGTAATCCTGTGACTGCTGAGGGAATTTTTAGCTGTGTCGTTAAGTTATTAAATAGTAGGGCAGAACTGGGGCGCCGCGCTAATCGACAAGATCAACGTTTTGAGGAAAGACAATTACCGATGTTGTGGATTCTCACTCCTACTGCTTCGGAGGCTTTATTAAGCAGTTTTGGTTTTCGGACTCCTGAAGAGTCTGAGGGCTGGGGGAGAGGAGTTTATTTTTTATCGGAGGTTTGGAGAGTTGGCTTAATCGCTATTCACCAGCTAGCGAGGACTCCAGAGACTATGTGGTTGCGGATGTTGGGTAGGGGCCGGGTTCAGCAAGGGGCGATCGCAGAATTAACAGCATTTCCCGTCAACGATCCGCTCCGAGCTAATGCGCTACAATTACTTTACATCTTGCAGGAAAATTTGCAAGCGAATACACCAACTAATCCCACAATGGATGATGAAGATCAGGAGTTAGTTATGGCGATCGTACCCCTTTTTCAACAACATTTACAAGAAGCACGAGAACAAGGTCTTGTACAAGGTCTTGTACAAGGTCTTGAGCAAGGAAGAGAACAAGGTCTTGAGCAAGGAAGAGAACAAGGACAGCGGTTGATTTTAGAGAGTTTCTTACAGGTCAGATTTGGGGAGTTAGACCCGCTAACTGTCACCTTTTTGCGCCCGGTATCGGCTCTACCTACTGCCGAGTTTACTATGTTGTTAGTCCAATTATCTATGCTGCCGATCGCACAAATCGATCGCCAACAAGTCCACAATTTGCTAGCGGAAAGTGTTTTGAACAACCGCTTCAGCGAATCAGGGCAAGAACAACGCCCGGTTAATCTCATCCCCAACTTGCTCGGCTTATCCCCAGAAAATTTATCATTACTGCTGTCAGAATTGCCTCAATTATCGCTGGAAAATCTGATAGCTAGATTACCCAATACACTTGAAAACTAACAAGGTGGCGAGAAGCCCGACTTCTTAAACAAGTCCGGGTTCTGGGTGTATAATCAGAGACTGTGGTAATTTGTCATTTGCCGATGAAGTTGCGATCGTTCTTTTCTTTCCTCATTGCTGGCGTCTTGGCACTCTTAGGCTTGAGTGCCGGTGGTTTTTACTGGCTGACAACTCAAACTCCCCTGAATTTGCTCGCCGGCGGGCCGACAACTACTCCTGCTGCGGCTGTGTTTGTCTCGAAACAAGCACCTTTGTTAGCTTCAATGCTGGTAAATCCCGATCGCCTCGAAGCATTGCGACAAGTTTTTGCCACTCCCGAAGAAAGAAGTCGATCGCACGCAGAATTTGAGCAAATCAAAAATAGTTTCCTCGCCAGTACAGACCTCGATTACAGTAAAGATATCCAACCTTGGATAGGTGACGAAATTACTCTCGCCGTCACAAAGCCCGATTTCGATGGCGACAGCAGCAACGGCCAACAAGCCGGGTTTTTGCTGGCCGTTTCCTCCCAAAATGTCGATCGCAGCCAACAATTTCTCGACTCCTACTGGGGCAAACAAGCTCGTGCCGATAAAACAGTTCATTCGGAACTATATAAAGGGGTTAGAATTAATTATAAACAAGCACCAACAGCCAAGAAAAAATCTGCTTCGCTTTCGCTTTTTAACCCGTTTTCTCTGCCGAATTCAAAGTGGCCAGCCAGCTTCGCAACAGCCGCCATCGGCGGTAATTTAAATTCAGGGACTAACCAAAATTTTGTTTTATTTTCCAATAGCCCGATTGTGATTCGAGATGCAATTAATAACGTTGAATCAGCAAACCTAAATCTCAACACTACCCCGGAATATCAAAAAGCTTTGCAGCAGCTAACTCAAGGCAGAATCGCTTTAGCATTTGTCAATCTCCCGCAATCATCAACCGAGCAAAATCCCCAAGTTTCTCTTAATTCCCTCGCAGTTGCTGTCGGAGTCAACCGACGGGGATTGCTGGCTCAAACTGCTTTAGTGACATCGCGAGAAAACACAGCTTCTCCAACACTCTCCGAACCTGTGCAAGCCTTGCAATACATTCCCTCAGCCAGTCCTTTCGCGGTCGCCAGCACCGATTTAAGGAATTTTTGGGCTGATTTGTCATCTGCGGTTTCCACTAATGCAGAAGTCTCAAATTTAGTCGATCGCGCCTTGGCAGATATTCAGCAACTTTGGGGCGTGAACCTGCCGCAGGATATATTTGGCTGGGTACAAGGAGAATACGCTTTAGCAGTGCTTCCGAATTCGTCAAATAGTGCTGACTGGATTTTCGCGGCAGAAAAATCTGCTGATTCCCAAAAGGCGATCGACAAACTCGATGAAATTGCCCGCAGCAAAGAATACAGCATCGGCACCTTCAGTCTGAGAAACCAGAAAATTACCGCTTGGACGCAGTTGACAACGAACCCAAATTATGGGAGAGAAAATAAGAGAAAAAGTGCGATCGAAACCGAGGCAAAAGGAGTTCGAGCCACCGTCGGCAAATACGAAATTTTCACCACTTCAGTAGAAGCAATGGACGCAGCATTAGAAGCGGCAGAAACAGGCTCTTTAGTTGCCAATCAAGATTTTCAAACCAGCATTGAACCGCTACCGCCATCTAACGACGGCTATTTTTATTTAGACTGGCCCTCCAGCAGGGCAATTTGGGAAAAACAAATCCCGCTGTTGAGGTTAATTGAACTTTCGGCAAGACCATTGTTCGACCACTTGCGATCGCTCACCGTCACCAGTACGGGAGAAATAACAGGAATTCGCAAAGCTACTATATTTATGCGGCTGAATTAGTCAGAAGGAAGTTCGGCAACGAGCAATGTACGGGATGTAACGGATGTCAGGAAGAAGGAAGAAGGAAGAAGGAAGAAGGAAGAAACTATGCCCAATTCCCCATGCCCAATTCCCCATGCCCAACCCCCAATAACTAGGGCTTGCTGAATAATCGAGTGCATATTGCGTCGCGAAAGGTTTCGAGCGCGTGATCGAGAATAAAGTGCA
>NZ_JAUBQB010000129.1:0-9700 GCF_036701035.1 Microcoleus sp. Pol7_B2
TATTCTTTCTCTGCGCTGTGCTTATCTCAATGGTCAACTTTCCACTTGATATATGTGCAAAACTGAGATGCACCCCATCTCTTGATGAAGTTATTCGTGCTTATTGTGCAGAAAGAGTGTCTCATACTTATTTGAAATGACTATATCTGGTGACAAGCTGCCTCCGAAGGGCAGTTCAAACTCGGATGGGGGTTGTGGGGCCAGCTCAACTTTTCGGTACACGATCGCAGGTGGTGATGCACGGGTTTTGACCTATTTTACCTGTTTATCTTGCACTTTACTCTCGATCGCGCGCTCGAAACCTTTCGCCACGCAATATGCGATCGATTATTCAGCAAGCCCTATTTAGAAAGCTCAAGAAAAAAGCAGCAGTGAATTTTTGCAAATATCTAGAAAAGCACAAACAAAGGATTATCAACTATGAAGTTTTCTCTATTGATGGCATCTGTTCAATTGGTTCAGGAGCGGTAGAATCAGGGATTAAGCAAATAGCCAGACGAATTAAAATATCAGGAGCTAGTTGGAAATCAGAACATGTGGGGCAAGTATTAGCTCATCGTTGTGCTTACTTGAACGGGTTAATTGGAAATCAGGGAAAAACTTCATAAGTATAATTACTCACTGCAAAAGTGACATGCTCCCGATTAGCTCCTGACCCCGTGAAGTATTTTGCCGCAGAGGAAAATCGAGATTTAGGGATTGTCAAAGCTCAACGAAAACCCAAGTTAAAATGGATTATCGCTCCCTATAAGCTTGGTTTTTATGCCTAGTTTAGATCGGGATTTGTCGCTTGCCCCGTCAGGTCGATCGATTTCTCGATTTTGAATTAATATTTTCTAACTGTCTGGATCGTCTATCCCCAATTTGCACAACAGGCAATATTCGGATTTGCCTGTTGTGCTATTTGTTTTTCGGCAATCTTCAGGCCTGTTAACTCTCAATTTTACGACCTGGGATTTCATCACAGGTTAAACATAGATTAAGCGGGCAAATCTGCAAAACTGCTAACATTTACCAGCGCTAAATCCGGACAAGTCCGTTTGATCAAACCTGTGAGAACTTTGCCGGGGCCAATTTCCACTACGCGATCGATTCCTTGTTGTGGCAGTTGCAGCGAAATTTCTCGCCACCGGACGCCTTTGGTCATCTGCTGAGTCAACCGCTGCTTTAAAGTGGCTGCGCTGGTAGTGGCTGAAGGTTCTGCGTTCGAGAGCACCAGCATTTTAGCATCGGAAAACCTTGCAGACTTTAACGCTAGTTGAAACTCTGCCGCCACCCCGGCCATCAGGGGAGAGTGAAACGCACCAGAAACATTCAATTTAACGGCGCGTTTGACTTTGATTTTGGCAAGCAAATCTTCTACTGCTGCGGGCGTTCCAGAAATCACGACTTGTGCTTCGCTGTTGTCGTTTGCCAGCACTACGTCTCGGCTGTATTGAATTTGCAGTTCTAGTTCCTGCCTGTCGAACCCGATCAAAGCCACCATTTGACCGCCGGAGGCAGTGTCCATGAGTTCGGCGCGGCGTTTGACTAAGCGCAAGCCGGTTTCAAAGTCAAAGACGCCTGCTGCGTAGAGGGCGACGTATTCTCCTAAACTGTGACCGGCAACTACCGCTGGTCGATCGCTTTTTTCTCGCATTAAGTCGGTCAAAATACTTTCTACTACGAACAAGCAAGGCTGAGTGTAGAGAGTCCGAGATAGTTTTGCTTCTTCTTGTTGGCAAACTTCCGAGACAGACCAACCTAAAATTTCTTTAGCGAGCTCAAATTTGGCTTTGGCTGTTGGCAAGTTTAATAAGTCTGCACCCATCCCGATCGCCTGGGAACCTTGCCCGGGAAATACCCATGCTGTTTTAGTCATTTTTCCGGTAATCTGCTAATTGGTGGTTGCTAATTGGTGATTGCAAAAATTCTTTCTTTCCCGCTTCTAAGTTCGCTCGCTGGTATCCGCTATCTTTCGGTTAACGAACTATCTACTAGCGACTCACAATTATAACATAATAATTGCATTTTTTACGAAGTTTATATTTTTTTTGCTACTTTAATTAAATTAATAGCAGTAACAAAATTTTCCACCTTCTAGCCGGGGAAAGTCGATCAAACAATAGAGGATTTTCTATTTCAGGGCGTGCTTGTCAAGAACTCCTGTCCCGGGGGTGTGCGGCTGCACACCTTGCCCTATGTATGGCGTGTTCAAGGATTTGTATTTTGCAAGTGTCACAGCCCCGACAATAAGCAGGGCAAGTTTACAGCCGGCCGCCAAATATTACCTTCCCCATTGAAAAATCGCCGCCCCCCAAGTCAAACCTGCACCGAAACCAGCCGCAGCAATAGTATCGCCCGGTTTAACTTTACCCAGACGCACGGCTTCGTCTAAGGCAAGGGGAATTGAAGCCGCTGAGGTATTGCCGTAATTCGCCAAATTGCTGATTACTTTTTCGGGGGGAATCTTTAGCCTTTGGGCAACTGCATCGAGAATCCGCTGATTGGCTTGGTGCAACAGCAGCCAGTCAATTTCTGCAGCGTTAATATTAGCCCGAAACATAGCTTTTTCTATGACTTCCGGCACTTTTTTTACGGCAAAGCGATAAATTTCTTGACCATTCATTGTGATGGGATTAAATCCGCCAACTCCGACGCTGACGCCCTCAATTAATTCTTTTGACTCGGCTTTGTAAGCCAAATTTAGAGACGAATTTTGTGTGCCGTCGCTGCGAATTTCAAATCCCAAAAAGCGATCGACTTCTGAAGCTTGTAATACCACCGCACCTGCACCGTCTCCAAAGAGAATACAAGTACCCCGATCCGACCAATTCACCCACCGAGATAAAATATCTGCTCCGATCAGCAAAACATTTTGATAAACCCCTGTCCGAATGAACTGCGAGGCTGTAACTAAACCAAAAACAAAGCCCGAACAAGCTGCTGTTAAATCAAAAGCCACAGCTTTTGTGGCGCCCAACTGATATTGAATTTTACTGGCAGTGCCAAACAAATCGTCAGGACTCGAAGTCGCCAAAATAATCAAATCAATATCTGTCGGCGAAATTTCTGCCATTGCGATCGCCTGAAGCGATGCCTCCGAGGCTAAATCGCACAAAGAAGTACGATCGTCTGCCAGCCTGCGGGAGCGAATGCCCGTCCGCGCCCCAATCCACTCGTCAGAAGTTTCTACTATCTGACTCAAACCGTTATTATCCAGCGAAACCTGCGGTGTACAAGAACCGCTACCTGTGACGGCAATGCCGAACCCTGATTGCTGCAACATTCCTCTCCATTTATGAGCGATCGATCGAGAAATTAAAAATTAAAAACTACCAATTAAAATTATTTTTTAAACTGCTGAAATTACTTTTTAAGCAAAACAGTGGGTTTAAGCTGACTTTTTTAATTTTACATTTTTAATTTTTAATTCCTACTTACTGCCTCTAATTCACAGCTTCTTGTTCCATAGCGCTTTGGTGATTGGACGATCGAATTCGCTCCAGCACTTGGTTGTCAATAGCCTCCTTCGCCAAACGAATGGCATTAAAAATAGAGCCAGCTTGAGACGAACCGTGGCTGATAATGCAAACTCCAGCAACGCCCAATAGCAAACCGCCGCCGTGTTCAACGTGGTCTACCCGCTGCTTAAATCCTTGCAAGCTTTTTTGCAGCAGAGGATCGTTAATTTGATGTTGGAGTCCTTTGACTAATTCTTCCTTCAGCACTTGCACGACGACTTCGCCCACCGCTTCGGCAAACTTCAACAACACGTTGCCGACAAATCCGTCGCAGACAATCACGTCGAATTTCCCCGACAGCACGTCGCGGCCTTCGGCATTGCCCACAAAAGGAATGTTCGGGTTGTCCACCAATAACTGGTGAGTCCGCACTGCCGCGTCGTTGCCTTTAGAAGGTTCTTCGCCAATGTTGAGCAAGCCGATTTTAGGTTCGGCGACGCCCAGCACGCACTGGCTGTAAATAGTTCCCATAAGAGCAAACTGCTCCAAAAATTTGGGGCGGCAGTCCACGTTAGCGCCGACATCGAGAATGAGTACAGAGCTGCCCGGTACCATTGTCGGTAAAACCGCACCGATCGCAGGGCGATCGATTCCGGGGAGCCGGCCCAACCTGAGCAGGGCAGCAGCCATTGCCGCGCCGGAGTGACCGGCGGACACCACAGCATCAGCTTGCTGCTGCTTTACCAAGTTCATCGCTACGTTAATCGAAGCGTTGGGCTTGCGTTTGAGGGCACTCAAAGGTTCTTCGTGCATTTCCACCGCTCCTTCAGAAGGAACGATTTCTAGCTGACCTGTAGAGACGCGGCCGATCGCGTCTTGTTGCCGGAGCGAGTCTTCTATTTGCTGCGGGTCGCCCACGAGCAAAATCTCTACGCCTAATTCTTCTTGTGCCTTAAGCGCTCCAGCTACAACTTCGGCGGGGGCATGATCCCCGCCCATAGCGTCTATTGCAATTCTTGCGCGTGTCGATCCCATTGACCAATGTTTGAGAAACACTAAAAATTCTACCAGGAAGTCAGGAGCGTGAATCCAGAAGTCTGAATAAAGAACTAACCTCCGCTCGCAACGGCGATCGGACAATTCTCATTTCCGACTACTCTGATAGAACTTGTTTTGTCACTACTTTACTATTTTTGACTGCAAATTGAAAAAATCAATGCAATAGTTTACATGACTTTAGGAGTAAAAGATGCTGGATTTATTTAGCTCAGGGATCGTGTCTCTGTGGCTGGACATGGCTGGGGTACGCAGTGTCGGGCCTAATGCTGCGTCAGTGCTGGCTTGGCGGGGAGGGATACCCGGGTTAGTGGTGGCCGAAGATTTGGCTTTTGGGGGAATAGATGCGGCAAATCCAGACTTGCCAGCAGAAGCGACGGTGCGGGAATATTTAAAAGATTTGAAAGACAAGAACCTGATTGATGGGAATCAGGGAATTTGGGTGCAAGCGGGAATGGTGCCGCTGGTAAGTCAGCAAGGCAAGACGCTGATGCCTGGGGCTTCGCTGACTAAGATTGCTACTTCTCTGGCGTCGCTGGAGACTTGGGGCCCGGATTATCAGTTTGAAACGCGGTTCCGGGGAACCGGGCCGATTAGGAATGGGGTGTTGCAGGGAGATTTGGTGGTCAGCGGCGGGGGCGATCCGCTGTTTGTGTGGGAGGAGGCGATCGCCGTTGGCAATGCTCTCAATCAAATGGGTATCGAGCGCGTGGCGGGAAATTTGGTGGTGACAGGCAATTTCCGCATGAATTACGAGTCCGATCCTTTGGCGGCCGGGGAGATACTGCGGCAAGCTCTTGAGGGTAGCAATTGGCCTGCGGAAGTGGTGGCCATGTATTCTAAGATGGCTCCGGGAACTAGAAAGCCGCAAGTAACGGTTGCCGGCAGCGTCATTGCTGAGAAATTTGTGACTTCGGGGCATTTGCTGCTGAAACGCCGATCGCTCCCTTTAGCGGAAATTCTCAAGCAGATGAACGTCCACAGCGACAATGAAATAGCTCAGATGCTGGCCGACGATTTGGGCGGGGCAAAAATAGTCCAGCAGCAAGCGACTTGGGCTGCGGGAGTGCCGGAGGAGGAACTTCAATTAGTTAACGGTTCGGGATTGGGAGTGGAAAATCAGATGTCTCCGAGGGCGGCTTGTGGGATGATGCAGGCGATTGCCCGCAACCTTCAGACTACAGGGCTGACGATTGCTGACTTGTTTCCGGTGTCCGGGCGCGATCGAGGAACTTTGGAAAACCGACACATTCCGCGATCGGCTGTGGTGAAAACTGGTACTTTGGACACGGTGATTGCTTTGGCTGGAGCCATACCCACGCGCGATCGGGGTTTAGTTTGGTTTGCAATTATTAATCGCGGCACCGATTGGGACTCTTTGAGAGCGCAGCAAGATATATTTTTGCAAAAATTGGTGCAGCAATGGGGAACAGCATTGATTTTGCCACTAGCAATTACACCGCACATTGACGGCGCCAGACCGGCCTTGGGGGCAGCAAATCGTAGCGATATTTTGGTCGGAGGTTAAGAAATAGGGGTTGAGTTGGAGTTCGGGGAAGGAGCACTGACAAAATAGCTTAGAATTGGAACAAGACTATTGTGCAAGAAGATGATCAAACTGCGATTGAAGAGATACGGGAAAAAACGCGAGACAAGCTACCGGATTGTAGCGATGAACAGTTCTACTCGCCGCGACGGCCGTCCCCTAGAAGAGCTCGGCTATTACAACCCCAGAAATAACGAAACCAGGCTGGATGTTCCAGCGATTGTCAAGCGCCTGCAACAAGGCGCTCAGCCAACTGACACCGTGCGTGACATCCTGAGAAAAGCCCATGTATTTGAACAAGTCGGAGCCGGAGCCAACGTTGAATCCAGCACAGCAACAGTCAGCTAGTCCCAACTATGCTGGACTGGTTAAATTTTTAATTGGGCCTTTTTTAGAGACCCCAGGCTCTTTGCGGGTTGATTGCGAACTGCACCCGCGCCAATCGCGGGTCTGGGTTAGGCTTGCTTTTGAAGATCCCGACAAAGGCCGGGTGTACGGTAGGGGCGGACGCAATATTCAGGCAATTAGAACTACGCTCGAAGCGGTGGCGCAGACGGCGGGTCAGTCCCTCTACTTAGATATATACGATGGTGAAGCGGGCGATCGTGGAGCTGGCCCGCCCAGGGGCGATCGCGACCGCCCGGATCGCGATCGCCCAGATCGCGACCGCCCGGATCGCGACCGCCCAGATCGTGGCTCGCGGGAGCCGCGAGGCGACTTCCGACCCCGGACGCCACCTCCGTCGCCGAGTCCCTTAGCTAGCAGAACTCCGAGAGAACAACCTCGCCGTACTAACACACCTACGTTTAGAACGAGCAGAAATACTCCCGGTTATTAACTAACTGCAGAGCCCAGAAAGAATTTTAGATTTTAGATTGCCTGTTGTAGACTTTGTATTACAAGCGCCGTTTAGTTTGAAATTGCCGGTTTTGCGATCGGAAACAAATGTAAAATTTTAAATTTCAAATGTCAGCGGCATCAGGTTAATCTAAAATCTAAAATTTTCAATCTAAAATCTAAAATTGCCTGACTTAATAGAAGGGAGATTTGATTTGTGCCTCAAGCACCAAACTCATTTGGGAGCTAAATCTAAAAGACGCCTTAGATACTAGGTAAAACCTAGTAACGGGCGTTTTTTTGTTCCCAAATAGTGACTGTTTGAACGTTTAGTTGTTAACTTTTAATTGCTTATTTGGAGGAGCTTATGTTGGCATGAATGAAAAACTAACAATAGAGTTACCGAGCATTCAAAGCGCAATGTCGCTGGCCGGTAATCAAGAAGAAAACCTGAAAATGATCTCTAAGCAAACTGGTGCTACCCTGGTAATGCGAGGGCAAGAACTGCTGATTTCCGGCACAAAAAGTCAAGTAGAATTGTGTCATAAATTAGTGCGATCGCTCTCCGACTATTGGAAATCCGGCAAAAATATTACCGGAGTTGAAATCCAGACGGCGCGCCAAGCTTTGGATACCAACCGCCAAGGCGATTTACAGGACTTGCAGCGAGACGTTCTCGCCAGAACCCGCCGCGGCGAAGAAATTAGAGCCAAAACCTTCAAGCAGCGGCAATACGTCCAAGCAGTACGCACGCACGACCTGACATTTTGCATTGGCCCCGCTGGTACTGGCAAAACATTTCTAGCAGCTATTTTCGCCGTGCAGGCGCTGTTGAGCAAGCAGTACGAACGGCTGATTTTAACCAGGCCAGCCGTGGAAGCTGGCGAAAAATTAGGGTTTTTGCCGGGAGATTTGCAGCAAAAAGTCGATCCATATTTGCGCCCGCTTTACGACGCCCTGCAAGAAATGATCGACCCTGAAAAAATGGCCGATTTAATGGAAAGAGGCTTGATCGAAGTAGCTCCTTTAGCTTATATGCGGGGGCGCACTCTCAGCAATGCTTTCGTAATTTTGGACGAAGCTCAAAATACGACGCCAGCTCAGATGAAAATGGTGTTGACTCGTCTGGGCTTTCGATCGAGAATGGTAGTAACGGGCGATATCACTCAAACAGATTTGCCGCCAAACCAACAGTCGGGATTGTCAGTCGCCCAAAACATTCTACGCAACGTTGAGGGCATTGCTTTCTGCGAATTTTCTCAGGCGGATGTGGTGCGACATCCTTTAGTGCAGCGGATTGTCGCTGCTTACGAACTGCACGAAACATGAAGGAATAAAGCCCTTCGACTTCGCGATCGGGTAAAAAGAAGGAAGAAGGAAGGCTTGAGTTATCTGGGAGAGAAGGAAGAAGGAAAATTTATCCTTTTTTCTCTAATTCCTTTTCCTAATTCCTAACTCCCATTTGATTATTATCGATTTAATCCACAATCCACAATCCAAAATTGATATGACTGCGACTCTGAAAGAATTCTTGGAAGCTTGCGAACAATTGGGAACGCTGCGTTTAATCGTGACTAGCAGCGCGGCGGTGCTGGAAGTGCGCGGTTCAATTCACAAGCTGTTTTATGCGGAGTTGCCGAAGGGTAAGTATGCCAATATGCACGCCGAAATATTTGAGTTTCACCTAAATATGGACAAAATAAAACAGGTGAAGTTTGAAACTGGCGAGGCGAAAAGAGGCAATTTCACTACTTATGCAATCCGTTTTCTGGACGAACAGAATGAGGCTGCTTTGAGTGCGTTTTTGCAGTGGGGAAAGCCGGGGGAATACGAACCAGGACAGGTAGAAAATTGGCACGAATTGAAGGAAAAATACGGGGAAGTTTGGGAACCCGCACCTGTTGAGGCGCTTTAAAACATAGGCTTTTCCACCTTTGAATTGCATATTGGGGGCGGGTAGGATGCACAACCCCTACTCCCCACAAGCAGAATATTTATTTTTGTGCAACAGGCACCTTGCCTGTTTATGAAAATGGTATAAAATATGATGTTTAACGGATTTGTTGTCTCATTTTTGAATTAATGAACGGCAGAGGGCGCAGAACTGGCAGAGAAAAGAGAAAGAGAAATCTAAGGTGAGTTGTTTGAATGTAATTGGGTATGAAGGTAATTTGGGGTTTTTGTTTGGTTTTTCTGGTGTTGCTGTGGGGTGGCGGTGCGAGGGCCGGGGTTTTGGGCGATCGCATATCAAGTTTTCCCAATTGGGAAAGCAAGCCTCCTATCGCTGTAGCTAAGGGAGATTTGGTATATCCCGACTGGATGGCGGGGAATTGGAATGTTGCTAGCACTTTGGTAGATTTAGCCGCTCCTTTAGCGCCAAATATTGTCACGCCCGGGGTTGAAAGCAACCGCCAGTATTTGCAGCAGCCAGTATTATTTAAAGTGCGATTTCAACCGGAAAAAAATATTGGGTTAATTTCTAATTATACCTTTAAAAAGGCTCAAAAGATTGTAGCCGATCGCACTTTTAACGGTTTGAATATTGCCAAGGCTTATTTAGGCGATGGTGGGGTAGTTTCGGTGAAAGTCGATCCGACCAATCCCAACCGCCAAATTACTGTGTTGAAAGGGGAACGCCAATTAATTTCGATTGTTACCAGTCGCGGCACTGAAACGCCGAATCCTCGCGAGTTTGTGTCTACAGAGATTTCTCAGCAGATTTTTCGGGGAGAGTCTGATATTTAGGGCTTGCTGAATAATCGATCGCCAACCAAGAGCAGGAGCGATCGATATATTCAAGCAGAGTTAAATATAAGTT
>NZ_JAUBQB010000008.1:0-132004 GCF_036701035.1 Microcoleus sp. Pol7_B2
GATGGCGAAGAATGCCGAAAAGCGCTATCAAAGTGCCAAGGGATTGAAACATGACTTAGAAAAGTGTTGGCAGCAGTGCCAAGAAACTGGAAAAATTGAAAGCTTTGAATTAGGAACGCGGGATATATGCGATCGCTTTCTCATCCCCGACAAACTCTATGGAAGAGAAACCGAAGTGAAAACGCTCCTACAAGCCTTTGAAAGAGTCAGCGAAGGTGCAACAGAAATCATGCTAGTTGCGGGTTTTTCAGGAATTGGAAAAACCGCAGTTATAAACGAAGTTCATAAACCCATAGTGCGGCAACGTGGTTATTTTATTAAAGGAAAATATGACCAATTTCATCGCAACATTCCCTTCAGCGCCTTTGTGCAAGCATTCCGCGATTTAATGGGGCAATTGCTATCAGAATCACATTGGCAATTAGAAACATGGAAAAGCCAGGTATTAACTGCATTAGGAGAGAACGGACAAGTCTTAATTGACGTAATTCCTGAATTGGAAAATATTATCGGTAAACAGCCAGCCGCCCTTGAATTATCGGGAACAGCCGCCCAAAATCGCTTTAATCTCCTGTTTCAAAAATTTGTGCAAGTCTTTACCAGTCAAGAACATCCGTTAGTCATGTTTTTAGATGACTTGCAATGGGCCGATTCCGCATCACTTAACTTGCTGAAATTATTGATGCAAGATGCTGGGCATCTATTAATATTAGGCGCGTATCGAGATAATGAAGTCTCTCCCGTACATCCATTCATTTTAACAGTGGATGAAATTGTCAAAACTGGGGCAACGGTGCATACAATTACTTTACCACCCTTAAGGCAACCTGATATGAATCAGTTGGTGGCAGATACACTGAATTGTGAATCATCTCTAGCCCAGCCTTTAACAAAATTGGTCGATCAAAAAACTCAAGGTAATCCTTTTTTTGCAACCCAGTTTCTCAAAGCATTACATGATGACAAGTTAATTAGCTTTGATTTCGATATTCAATATTGGCAATGCGATATTGCCCAAGTGAAGGCCTTAGCAATTACTGATGATGTCGTTGAGTTCATGGCATTGCAATTACAGAAATTGCCCAGAGAAACTCAGGATAGTCTCAAACTAGCGGCTTGTATAGGGGCGCAGTTTGATTTGAATACCTTAGCAATTGTCAGTGAGAAATCACCAGACAGTAGCGCCACAGCTTTATGGAAAGCCTTGCAGGAAGGTTTGGTAATTCCTACTACCGAAATCTATAAGTTCTTTACCCAATCTGATAGCGAGGAACTTTTCAATGATTCCGCTAATCCGACTTATCGATTTTTACACGATCGCGTCCAACAAGCGGCTTATTCATTGATTCCTGACGAGCAAAAACAGCAGACCCATTACCATATTGGGCAACTACTCCAACAAAACTTATCAGAGATAGAAAAAGAGGAAAAGCTGTTTGATATTGTCGGGCATTTAAATTTAGGAATTGAGTTCATGACTCAAGCAGAGGAACGGGAAGCCTTAGCCAGATTGAACTTAGCAGCCGGACAGAAAGCCAGAAATTCTACAGCCTATGCAGGCGCCAGAAGTTTTGTGAAAACAGGGCTGGAGTTACTCACTGAAAACTGTTGGCAAACTCAGTATGAATTAACCCTGAATCTTTATGTGGCTGCGGCTGAAACGGCTTACTTAAATGCCGATTTTAATGGCATGGAAGAAATGGCAGCCCAGGTTTTGCGATCGGCGAAAACAATACTAGATAAAGTCAAGATATTTGAGATTCAAATCAACGCACTGACAACTCAGAGTCAGATGTTAGAAGCGATCGCGATCGGCACCAATGCCCTAGCACAATTGGGGATTGAACTCCCCTATGAAACTGACGAAGCATTGACACGCATTGCATTACAAAACCTTGCCAACCAACTGGAGGGCAAACAGATCGAGGAACTGGTTAACCTTCCCGTAATGAGCGATCCTCGGACAATCGCGGCGATGCAATTGTTAGGCATCTTGTTTCCGGCTATTTTTATGGGAAATCCTGCCTTGCAGCCTCTGCTTTGTGCCACAATGGTCAGTATATCACTTCAATTTGGCAATGCACCAGCATCAACAATCGGGTATGTGGGTTATGGCATTGTGCTGTCTGGTTTTTTCTCAGAAGTAGAAAAAGGTTATCGCTTTGGGCGAGTAGCACTTAGCTTACTCAATCAGTTGAATTGGCCAGAATTTAAATGTATCACTTTACTTTGGTTTGGCTGTTTTATTCAGCATCGTCAAGAACCACTGAGGGCAACAATCCCAACTGCGAAAGAAGGGTATTTAGTCGGAATGGAAACAGGTGATTTTCTCAATGCTGGCTACTGCGTCAGTAGTTATTTATATAATAATTTTTTTTCGGGGGTAGAGATTGATGATTGGCACGCAGAAATAGAAAATTATTGTGTTGTCTTAACGACTGTGAAGCAATATTCTCCTATGGTTTACGTGAATATGGCACAACAGGCGGTGCATAACTTGAGGGAAATTGTCAATCAACCGGATTTATTAATCGGTCAGGCTTATGATGAAACAGTGATGTTTCCTCAGCATAATCAGAATAGAGAGCTTACTGCACTCGCTCTTGCCTATAACTACAAACTAATGCTTGCCTATCTCTTTGGCAACTACACCAACGCCCTAGACTACATTGCTCAAGCAAGCCTCTATTTGAGGGTGGCGGCAGCAATGATTCATACTCCGGTTTTCCATTTCTATGCCGGGTTAACCTACTTGGCAGTCTGCTCTACGCAGTCAGAAATTGAGCAAGCGAACAGTCTCGCTTTGGCAGAAACCCATCAAACCACTTTGGCTCAATGGGCACACCAGGCGCCGATGAATCACAAACATAAAATTGACTTGGTAGAAGCAGAAAAATGCCGGGTTTTAGGCAAGAATTATGAAGCTGGAGATTGGTACGATCGCGCAATTGCCGGAGCCAAGAAAAACGAATATATCCAAGAAGAAGCTTTAGGCAACGAACTAGCTGCAAAATTCTACTTAGATTGGGGGAAAGAAAAAGTTGCACAATCTTACATGATTGAGGCGTATTACTGTTATTCCCGTTGGGGTGCAAAGGCTAAAGTCGCTTATTTAGAACAACACTATCCACAACTACTAAAAGCTATTCTCCAACCTACTAACTTTGTAATAACATCTGGGACAACAATCAACCCTACCTGGATGGGAAGCCTAGCTAGCGTCAGTAGTAGCGAGAATTTATGGTTAGATTTTCCAGCAGTAATGATGGCGGCACAAGCTATTTCACAAGAAATTGAATTAGAGAAACTGTTAGCCACTTTGATGCAGATTACGCTGGCGAATGGGGGAGCACAAATCGGTTGTTTAGTGCTTCGCCAAGACCGACAATGGTTAGTCGTCGCTCAAGCCGCACAAAAGCAGACAAAAATATTAGAAATTCCTCTGGAACAATATCAGGAAATTCCTCAGAGTTTGATTTATGCCGTGGCACGAACTCAAGCGACTGCTGTTTTTGACAACTTAAGTACAGCCGACCAATTTGCAGGCGATCGCTATATTATCGCTCATCAACCTAAATCAGTTTTATGTACTCCAATTATTCGGCAAGGAAAACTCGTCGGTATTGTGTACTTAGAAAATAACTTAACACTGGGAGCATTTACTAATGAGCGAGTAGAAATTATCCAGATACTCGCAGCTCAAGCGGCGATCTCTATTGAGAATTCTCGTTTATATAAACAAATAGAGAAATATTCCCAAAGCTTAGAAGCAGAAGTAGCGCAAAAAACGGAAGATTTAAGCCAAAAAGCTTTTGATTTAGAGCAAGCATTTAAAAACTTACAACAAACCCAATCCCAATTAATTCAGAGCGAAAAAATGTCATCTCTCGGTCAACTGGTAGCTGGCATTGCTCACGAAATCAACAATCCAGTAACATTTATTCGCAGTAATGTTGCACATATAGAGGATTATGTCAAAGATTTGCTTATTTTACTTGATATTTATCAACAAGAGTATCCTGAACCCAGTAAAGTAATTCAAGCGAAAATAGAAGAAATGGATTTAGAATTTATCTGGGAAGATTTAATTAAAATTCTGGCATCTATGAAAGCAGGGAGCGATCGCATTAGCCAAATTATCCTGAGTTTGCGTAACTTTTCCCGCTTAGATGAAGCCGACATGAAAGCAGTAGATTTACATACCGGAATTGAAAGCACTTTGCTAATTTTACAAACTCGCTTAAGACTGAGCGATGGCAAATCAGAAATACAAGTTATTAAAGAGTATGGAAATCTGCCCAATGTCATTTGTTATGCTAGTGAGATCAATCAAGTATTTCTGAGTATTATCAGTAACGCTATTGATGCTCTTCAATCAATTAATAAAACAGAAAAAAATCCTCTAATCATGATTCAGACTGAAGTCATAGAAAAAGACAGGGTTAGAATTAAAATCTCTGATAATGGTCCCGGTATCCCGGCGAATATTCAATCCCGAATATTCGATCCATTTTTTACAACTAAACCAGTGGGTAGCGGTACAGGTTTGGGTTTATCTGTTAGCTATGGTATTGTCAAAAAACATGGCGGTAAATTAACCTGTAATTCTAGAGTTGGAAATGGTACAGAGTTAGCGATCGAGATTCCTATCAGCTATATTAGAGCCTAAAGAAGCTTCTTACTGCTACGCCCGTTGGGATGTAAAACAAAAAATATTTGATCATTTATTGACGACGAAAGCAGTGGGCAAAGGAACGGGTTTAGGATTGGCGATCGCACGTCAAATCGTTGTCGAAAAACATAGCGGTTCTATTCACATCAACTCTCCACTGGGAGCCGGAACAGAATTTATCATCACCTTACCCACTAATGCCTAACAAAAAAGTTAATTTTTTTATCTTCTTCAGACCCATTTAACCGCTCCTTAACCCACCAATTATTAAATAACAACAACCATGAATAACTCTCACCAAAACCGCAACCCAAACACAAGCATTCAAATTCCTAACTATCAAATTCTCCAAACAGTTTATTCAGGAAGTCGCACCTTAGTTTATCGGGCCATCCGTACCAGTGACCTATTACCTGTCGTCATCAAACTGCTGAAAAACGAGTATCCCACCTTTAGCGAGCTGGTGCAATTTCGCAATCAATATACCATTGCTAAAAACCTTTGTCAACCGGGAATTATCCAAACGTATAGTCTCGAACCCTCTCGAAATGGCTATGCATTAGTCATGGAAGACTTTGGGGGAATTTCGCTTCAGGAATGGGCGATTAAAGGGAAAAACGCACTATCTTTGAGAGAGTTTTTGGAAATCGCGATCGCGCTATGCAATACCTTAGATATTCTCTACCGAGAGCGCATTATTCACAAAGACATAAAGCCCAGCAATATCTTAATTAATCCCGAAACCAAACAAGTCAAATTAATTGACTTTAGTATTGCGTCTTTACTTCCAAGAGAAACACAAACTTTGATAAACCCCAATGTATTAGAAGGGACACTTGCTTATATTTCCCCAGAACAAACTGGTCGAATGAA
The DNA here is from genome assembly GCF_036701035.1 of Microcoleus sp. Pol7_B2. Taxonomy (NCBI): domain Bacteria; kingdom Bacillati; phylum Cyanobacteriota; class Cyanophyceae; order Oscillatoriales; family Microcoleaceae; genus Microcoleus; species Microcoleus sp. Pol7_B2. The sequence goes on from NZ_JAUBQB010000008.1 coordinate 5,546, forward strand.
TCGGGGGATTGACTATCGAAGTGACTTTTATTCTTTGGGTGGGACTTTCTACGAATTACTCACAGGGAAATTACCATTTGAATCAAATGACCCAATGGAGTTGGTACATTGTCATATTGCCAAAGCAGCACCATTAGTACATGAAAATAACCCACAACTCCCCTCGGTAGTCTCAGAGATTGTCACTAAATTGATGGCAAAAAACGCCGAAGATAGATATCAAAGTGCATTAGGACTGAAATATGATTTAAAAAAATGTTTACATCAACTACAAAAAACTGAGAAAATTCAGAGCTTTAAAATTGCACAACGGGATAGGAGCGATCGCTTCATCATCCCCGACAAACTCTACGGACGAGAAACTGAAGCAGAAACTTTACTGCAAGCATTTGAGCGAGTCAGTCTTGGTGCAACAGAAATGATGCTGGTAGCAGGTTTTTCGGGTATTGGTAAAACCGCCGTTGTCAATGAAGTTCATAAACCAATTGTTCGGCAACGCGGTTATTTTATCAAAGGAAAATTTGACCAATTTCAACGCAATATTCCCTTCTCAGCTTTTGTCCAAGCATTTCGGGATTTAATGGGGCAATTGTTAACCGAAAGTGATGTCCAACTAGAGCAATGGAAAAATCAAATATTAGAAACTGTCGGAAACAACGGTCAGGTAATTATTGAAGTCATTCCCGAATTAGAAAAAATCATTGGTGAACAACCACTAGCAGTAGAATTATCAGGAACAGCAGCCCAAAATCGCTTTAATTTATTGTTTCAAAAATTCACCCAAGTCTTTACTAGCGCCAAACATCCATTAGTGATGTTTTTAGATGATTTACAATGGGCTGATTCAGCATCATTAAAGTTGATGCAGCTATTAATGGCTGATACAGATCATCTTTTCATCATGGGTGCCTATCGGGATAACGAAGTCAATCCAGCCCATCCATTAATGCTGACTTTGAGCGAAATTCAAAAAAACCAAGCAGCCATTAATACTATTACTTTAACACCCCTGAGTCAATCCCTAATCAATCAATTAGTCGCTGATACCCTAAAAATAACCGAAAATTTGGCATTACCCCTTTCACAATTAGTTTATCAAAAAACTAAAGGCAACCCATTTTTTGCCACCCAATTTCTCAAAGCCCTACACGAAGAAAATCTCATTCAATTTAACTTGGAGTTAGGCTGTTGGGAATGCGATCTGTCCAAAATTAATCAACAAGCCTTGACCGATGATGTTGTAGAATTTATGGCGTTGCAGTTAGAGAAGTTACCCTTAGTAACCCAGAATATTCTGAAGTTAGCCGCTTGTATTGGCAATCAGTTCGATCTAGCAACATTAGCAATTGTTTCAGAACACTCAGATGTAGAAACCGCAGCCATTTTATGGAAATCATTACAAGAAGGTTTGATTTTACCGATCGGTGATGTTTATAAATTTTATGTAGGGGAAGAAAGTCAAGCTGTTACGTCAGAAAAGTCTCAAAATGTTACCTACAAATTTTTACACGATCGCGTTCAACAAGCAGCCTATTCCCTAATTCCACACGACCAAAAACAGGCGACTCATTACCAAATCGGACAACTGCTGCTGCAACAGATTTCGGCACAAGCAAGAGAAGACCGTATTTTTGAAATTGTCAATCAATTAAATCACGGAACTGCTTTAATTACCAAACCAACAGAACGAGAAGAATTAGCCCAACTCAATTTAATTGCCTGTCGCAAAGCCAAAACTTCAACCGCCTATCAAGCCGCCCATGAATATGCCACAGTGGGATTGTTTTTGTTGGCAGAAAATACTTGGCAGCAGCAGTATGAAATGACCCTAGCCTTGTATGAATTAGCAGCGGAAGTGGCAATGCTAAACGGTAATTTTGAGTCGATGGAACAGTTCATTGATATCGTCATTCAACAGGCACGCTCCTTACCTGAAAAAGTCAACGTTTACTGCTTTAGAATTCAATCTCATATTTCCCAAAGTAAATTAACCTCAGCGATCGCGATCGCCCAACCAGTCTTACAACAGCTTGGCGTCACCTTTCCTGAAACACCGACATCATCAGATCTTCAACAGGAAATCCAACAGATTGAGGCACTCATTGGAGATAGGGAAATCGCTGATTTGGTTCACTTGCCTGAAATGACAGATGCAGAAAAACTCGGTACTCTTAAAATTGTCAATTTCCTTATCCCGGCAGCTTATCTCTCTGGATCTGCGCTGTACCCATTGTTGAATAGTTTGTCCGTTAAACTATCAATTCAGTACGGTAACACATCGACTTCTGCTTTAGGCTATGCCACCTATGGCACTCTTCTTTGCCATTTCTTACAAGCCATAGATACAGGAGCGCAGTTTGGTTCCCTAGCACTCCAAATTATCTCAAAACTCGATGCTAAAGCAAGTAAAACAGATGTTTTGATGATCTTGGGGATATTTATTGTACACCGCAAATCTCACATTAAAGAAACACTACCCCTGTTGCAAGAGGGTTATACCAGTGCCTTAGAATTTGGAAACGTGGTACTTGCTGGATATAATGGGCACACTTTTTGCCTCAATTCTTTTTGGTGTCGTCAATCCCTGGCTAGCTTAGAGCAGGAAATTTGCGCTTACTGCCATAGTTTGATGCAATTAAATCAATTGACAACCGCAAATTATTGCCGGATCTATTGGCAGCCTGTTTTAAATTTGCTAGGTCTTGCAGAACATACCACCCTTTTGTCTGGGAAAGCCCTTGAAGAAACAGAATTTCTCCAGCAGCTACAATCTGCCAAGGATGGATATGGATTGTATATTTTCCATTTGTATAAACTGCTGCTTTGTTTCTTGTTTGGAGAAATTGAGCCAGCGAAAAATCATGCTATTGAAGTCAGGCGCTATTTTATGGCTGGTGCGGGATTAGTCAGCGAACCAGTATTTTATCTTTATGAGTCTCTGCTAACTCTGGCACAATTGAATCCACAGTTAGATGAAACATCAGAAGCATTGCAGGGTGTCCTAGAAAACCAAACCAAGTTACAGCAATGGGCGTCTCATGCACCCATGAATTATCAACATAAGGTTGATTTGGTAGCGGCAGAAAAATGTCGAGTGTTAGGACAAAAAGCCGAAGCAATTGAGTTTTACGACAAGGCGATTTCTCTTGCCAAAGCCAACGAATATACCCAAGAAGAAGCACTTGCTAACGAACTGGCTGCTAAATTCTACCTAGATTGGGGCAAAGAGCGCATAGCCGGGGAATACATGATTGCAGCCTACTATGCCTATGCTCGTTGGGGTGCAAAAGCCAAAGTTGCTGACCTAGAAGCTCGCTATCGGCAACTGCTTGCACCTATATTAGAGCAAATCCGTTCTCCTCTCTCCACTCACGAAACTATCTTCACTTTGGGGAGTATTACCTCCACCAGTTCTGCCACATCCAGTAGTAGTGTTTCTGTGGCTTTAGATTTAGCTGCTATTCTCAAAGCTTCCCAAGCAATATCCGGTGAAATCGAACTCGAAAAGCTACTTTCATCGTTGCTTTCAATCGTCATCGAAAATGCGGGGGCGGATAAATGCGTGTTCATGCTCTTGCGAGACGATCGCCTGTTAATTAAAGGGTCAATTACCGAGGGTTCAAAGCCAGTTGTCTTGCAGCGTCTTCCCATTGAAGAGAGTCAAGAAATTCCCCTGAAGCTGATTTACAAAGTCAAGCACAACAGGCAGACTGTTGTGCTGCTGGATGCGACGACCGAGCGGACTTTAATAAATGACCCATATATCATGCGTCAGCAGCCGAAGAGTATCTTGTGTAGCCCGATTTTGCATCAAGGGAAGCTGATGGGCATTTTATATCTAGAAAACAATTTAGTTACGGGAGCATTTACAAGCGATCGCGTTGAACTACTTAACTTACTTTGCGCTCAAGCGGCGATTTCCTTAGAAAATGCTCGACTTTACGAGCGATCTCAAAACTATGCTCAACAGCTAGAACAGTCTCTGGAAGAGTTAAAGAATAGTGAAGCCCGCTTTCAGAAACTTGCCAATAACGTACCTGGCTTGATTTATCAGATTCGGATTCAAGCCGATGGTTCTGCTTCAGTGCCCTACGTCAGTTCTGGATGTCAAACACTCTATGAAGTGGCGGCAGAGGATGTGATGCTAGGAAAATACAGCCTACGCGATTTTGAACATCCCGACGATCGAGCAGAGGGGTTTCGGGCAGTTATCGAGTCCGCTCAAACGCTCACCCCATTTCAACATGAGTGGCGGATTATTACTCCCAGTGGGAAAGTGAAATGGGTGAAAGCCGCTGCTCAGCCAGAACGTAGAGAAGACGGAGAAACCGTTTGGGATGGAATGCTGATTGATATTACCGCTCGCAAGCAAGCAGAAGCAGGTGTGATTCAAAAATCACAGGAACTCGAACAGACTCTGGCAGATTTGCAGAACACCCAACTGCAAATGGTGCAAAGCGAAAAAATGGCATCACTCGGAAATCTGGTAGCGGGTGTTGCTCATGAAATCAATAACCCCGTGGGCTTTATTTGGGGCAATTTGAATGAAACCCAGCAAACGGTGGAAGACTTAGTGGAGCATCTCAATCTCTATCGCGATCGCGCTCCAGAAACAGAGGTTGCAGACCATGCCGAAGATATCGATTTAGACTATATCATCGAAGACTTGCCTAAAATGATTGACTCCATGAAAGTGGGATGCGATCGCATTAAAAGTATCAGCACTTCGCTCCGCACCTTTTCTAGAGCTGACAAAGACTATAAAGCGCCCTTCAACATCCACGAGGGCATAGATAGTACGCTCTTAATTCTCAAATATCGATTGAAAGCGAACGATGAGCGACCCGCCATTGAAATAGTGAAAGACTACGGCAATATTCCGGCGATCGAATGCTTCCCGGGACAGCTTAACCAGGTGTTTATGAACATTCTAGCCAATGCGATTGATGCGTTAGATGAATCAAATACTGGTCGAAGTTTTGCGGAAATTCAGGCGAATCCCAACCGCATTACAATTACAACCTCACTAGAAGATAACCAGGCGAAAATTACCATTACTGATAATGGAAAGGGTATGAGTGAATCAGTCAAAGAGAAAATTTTCGATCATTTGTTTACGACGAAAGCGGTAGGGAAAGGAACGGGATTAGGATTGGCGATCGCACGGTTGATTGTAGTTGAGCAACACTTTGGTATGCTCGAAGTCAACTCAACTTTAGGTCGCGGTACAGAATTTATAATTTCACTGCCATGTTGAGCATTAGCTGGGTAATTTATAGCCAATTTTGGGATTTTTCTTGAAAATTGAAAGTTTTTTACACCCCACTTTACAATTTATAGTGAGCGATAAATTCTGCCAAATTCTTGATACTTGCGTCGCACTAATTTATAAAGGAATCTCGATCGCAAATTCCGTCCCTTCTCCTACGGTGGAACGGCAGCTCAAGGCTCCGGCGTGTTTTTCCGCGACAATTCGGTAACTGATGGCTAACCCTAAACCAGTGCCTTTTCCCATCGGTTTTGTCGTGAAAAACGGGTCAAATAATCGGCTACGCACGTCTTCTGTCATGCCGATCGCATTATCGGCAATGCGGATGCAAATACTATTTTCGTTTAGGGCTTCTGTGCGAATGCTAATAGTTGGTTTCCAATCGTCGCCGACCGCCGCAGATCGCCTTTTTTGGTTGCAAGCATCTTCCAATGCGTCAATACTGTTGCTAAGCAGATTCATAAATACCTGATTGAGCTGACCTGCATAACATTCTATTAAAGGGAGTTGACCGTAATCTTTGATTATTTTTATTTCTGGATAGTCGCCTCTAGCTCGGAGTTTGTTGTGCAATATTAAGAGGGTATTATCTATGCCTTCGTGAAGGTTAGTAGGTTTTTTTACCGAGTCGTCTAAACGCGAGAAATTTCGCAAGCTCAGAACTATTTCGCGAATGCGATCGGCTCCCATTTTCATCGAAGATAATATTTTTAGTAAATCTTCTCTCAGAAATTCTAAATCGATCTTGTCAATACATTCTCGAACTTCTACCACGGGCTGAGGATAGTGTTTTTGATAAAGTTCCACAAGCTGCAACAAGTCTCGGATATATTGGCTGGCGTAGGAAATATTGCCGTAGATAAAACTGACAGGGTTATTAATTTCGTGAGCTACTCCAGCTACCATTTGACCGAGGCTTGACATTTTTTCGGTATGAATTAGGTGAGCTTGAGTTTCTCGAAGTTCTTTGAGAGCGATTTCTAGCTGCTGAGCTCTGTTGTTGGCGATCGCCTCGGAGAGCCGCAAAGCATCCTCCGCTGCTTTGCGTTCTGTTATGTCAAAAATGGCGCCGTTGAGGGATAAAACTTCACCGTCTGCGTTGAAAAGGGCTTGACCTTTCTCTGCAACCCACCGCACATTTCCGTCGCAGTGCATCAGGCGATATTCGATGATGTAAGGTTGTTTTGTCTTAATAGCCCGGTCGATAATTGTCTCGATCTGCTCAGCGTCATCGGGATGAACTATACTCGGAAAAGCCTGCACCGGTTTTTGCATAAAGTTAGCGACAGGATAGCCGGAAATAGCTTCTATGCCACTGCTGATAAAAGTTACGCTCGATCGCCCAGCAGCACTGCAGCGGTAAACCGCACCGGGAATGCTAGAAACTAATGACCTAAATTCTTCTTCTCTTTCTCGCAAAGCTGCCTCAATCCGCTTGCGTTCGCTAATGTCGCGAGCAAACGCGCACTGATATTCTTTGCCGTTAAATTCCAAATGGTCGATCGTAATTTCTACCGGAAAAATGCGACCGTACTTAGTGATGTGGTGAACTTCAATATTAACCGAACCGCAGCGTTTTAAGACTTTCCAGTGCAAACTCCAAGCAGTTTGGGGAAAATCTGGGTTGATGTCGTGCACGGTCATCGAGAGCAATTCAGTGGTAGAATATCCCAATGAAGTGCAAGCAGCGTCGTTGACGTACAAAAATTTACCGTCGGGCCCGATCCAGAATATCGCATCTGCCGATCGGTCGATCGCAAATTGAGTCAGTTGCAACTTTTCCTCAACTCGGTGGCGATCGGCAATTTCTTTTTCTAACTGTTCATTAAGCGAATTGAGAGCTAAAGCGCGATCGATAATAGTATCTGAAGGGTAAAAATTTAGCGCTTGTTTTGCCAATTCTCCTTTCTGGATATCATGGTGGTGCTGATGTTCCTCTACCTGTTTTAACGACTGTTTTTGAAGTTTTTCTTTTTGATTAAAACCAGACTCGGCAAGTGCTTTGGGCATGAGGGCAAGGGCGACTGCGACTAAAAACCACGCAATCAAAGCACTTGCAGCTTTGAGAGTTACTGACAGCCAATATATCGAGTGCCACAGCGTCCAAACTTCCGTCAATTTAGCAGCGCCCCAGGCAAAAAAAACAACGGCAAATACCCGGAAAATCTTGCGGTGAGAACCTTGGCGGGTAAAATAAACTAAAGATAGGGCGATCGAGCAATAAGCCAGTGCCGTCAGCGAGTCAAAAACAGCGTACAATCGCAACTCCGGCACCACGTTGCAGGCGAGTGTAGAAGATACAGCAAGTGTGGAAAAAAAAATTGTTAATTGTTCTTGCATAAAGTTCAAGAAAAAAATTATCTGTACCAATGCAAATCAGATCAAATCTAATTATTTGATTTCGGCTAGTGAAATATTTACATAATTATATACTTTTTTCATTTTTTATGAAACAGCTATTTTTTCAGGAAATCTCAAAACTATCGAGGTGGGGCCCTAGGAACGAAGCTTTTCCCAAGTATGAGCAATGGTGAGCGTCACGGCTAGCAACGCTTACGTTGCTCCCTGTGACGGAATACATAGGTTCGCCTACCTATTGATTCAGAAACATTTAAATTGTTAATGATTACTATTAAATTTTCTTTTAGATTACTTAAGCAGTGAGCCAGGAGTTTTTAACCCCTGGCTCACAGATGGACTAGCAGACTTTTAAGGCAGAGAAAATCTCAATTTTTGCGCTGGAAATCCACACTTAAGCGCCGCCCAGCGCCCAATGCACCAAAGTCCGAACTCCAAAACCGGTAGCCCCAGGGCCATTGTAGCCATTTTCTTTGTCACTCCAAACCGGGCCGGCAATATCTAAATGCGCCCATGCAGTATCCTTTACAAACTGCTTCAAAAATAGCGCCGCCGTAATCGAACCGCCGGGACGTGGGCCGGTGTTTTTCATGTCGGCGTGCAATGCTTTCAAGCCCTCAAAATACTTCTCTTCCATCGGCATCCGCCAAAATTTTTCGCCTGCCAATTCTGAGGCGGCGACTATTTCGGCGGCGACGCTATCTTGAGGACTCCACAAACCCGCGATCTCGTCGCCTAAAGCAATTACGCAGGCCCCGGTTAGAGTTGCTAAATCGACAATTGCGTCAACTCCCAATTTATCAGCAAATACCAACGCATCAGCCAGGGTTAAACGGCCTTCTGCATCGGTATTGTTGACTTCAATTGTTTTGCCGTTGGAAGCTGTAAGGATGTCTCCAGGGCGCATGGCGCGGCCGCTGATCATGTTTTCAGTGACGGCGCTGATAAAGTGAACTTCCACATCGGGTTTGATGTGTCCGATCGCCTTTGCCGCTCCCAAAGTAGCCGCAGCGCCGCCCATATCTATTTTCATCATTTCAATGCCGCTGCCCGCACCTTTGATGTTCAAACCGCCAGAATCAAAGGTCAATCCTTTGCCCACAATTGCTATTTTGCGGCGCGGTGTACCTTCTGGTTTGTAAGTTAAATGGATAAATTTAGGGGGTAAATCCGATGCTAGGGCAACGCCGAGAAAGGCTCCCATTCCTAGTTTTTCACAGTCTTCCCGCTCCAATATTTCTAATTCTAAACCGCATTCGGCAGCTAGACTTTGAGCAGTTTCTGCCATGGTAATCGGGGTGACAAAATTTGCCGGCGCTGCGACTAATTCCCGTGCTAAAATGACTCCGGCAGTGATTTGGCGGGCGCGGGCGATCGCACTTTCGGTACCGGCAAAACCGAGCAAATGAATTTGTTCGAGTTGCGGGCTTTTATCTTCAGGTTCCGATTTGAAACGGTTGTCTTGATTCAAGGAGAGTTCTACACCTTCGGCGATCGCGCTTGCTGTAACATCCGGCGCGTTTTTCCACACCGGAAAGCTAATTCCCAGGGTTTTACATTTCTCTTTTTTGGCTAACTTGGCGCAAACGCCCGCAGCTTGCCGCACGGTGTCTAATTTTAAGTCCTCTGTTTTGCCCAAACCCACGATCGCAATTTTGCGAATGGGATTATTGCCGCCGACGCGGGTGATGGCGCTCGTACCCACTTTGCCCTTAAAATCTACTTCCAGTAGCAGCTCTTTCAAAGTGCCTGCCAGCTTTTCATCTAATTGTGCCAGATCGCCCGTGAGTTCCAGGGCGTCCTCAAATAGACCAATTGCCAAGGCGTCTCCAATCCAAACAGAGCGGGGCGTATCGGTGACTAGAAATTCCATGTTTTGATTTAGAGTTGAGATTTTAGACTTTAGATTGTACTTTTTGACACTCCCCCGGCCCAAGCGCGAGGGATTCTAGCGGTTGTCTAAGACGAGGCTGAAGCCGTCGTCAAAGACGCATCACCAGTTAAGGGACTGTCATTGACCCCATCCTCTGAATCAACGATTTCCATTGCAGACACCGCTTTCTGAAGATTCAAAGGACACGCAAATCCTACCCACTGCCCAATATTTTGCGAAGCGTTCCAGTCCGCGTTACAGCGATACCCATCAAATCCTTTGAATTGGTGCTTGACTCGCTTGCCGATAACACCATTTCGATGATCCGATTTACTGGTATAGGGTGCCGGCACCGACTCAACGGGAACACCTGCACGAATCGCTTTATAGCGGGTGAAGATTTCAAGCTGATAGAACGCCCAAGCATCTCGGTTCTGAGCTGCATCCGATTTGGTTTTCTTGCGTTGCTTTGAGGTACTTCTGATTTCAGAAAGATCCTCAAACCGCAATCCCATTCCGAAGTATGAAGCAAACTGAACCAACTGCCTAGAAATCTCGTGATTGATCTGCGTCATGATGCGACGCTCACGCGATTGTAGCTGCTTAACCTTTTTCAGCTTTTTCGCTTCTTGGAGAACCTTACGGGTTTTCTGAAACCGTCGTCGGGCGGCTTTAACTTTGCGACCATTCCAGAACTTGCCGAAGGAGTTGGGCAGTGCTGCGACTGCAATATTGTTTTGTCCTCGATCGACTCCAATCCAACCTTTAACATCACCTGCATCGGGAACTTCCATCGATACAGAAATGAGTGCATACCAAACACCTTTTTTGGACTTGCATAGCTTCAGACTGCCTAATTTGACAGAACCTTCGATCGCTTTATCCAAAACTTCGGTATGCGAGGCGGCATGAACATCAAGAGGAATTCTTCCTTTCCGCCCTCGATAGAGACTGAAAGAGACAGTGAATAAATTGCCCGACTTGAGAACCTCATAACCTTGGTTGTTCACTTCAAGCCACATTTGCTTAAAGTGCTTCACCTTAGTTTTTGCATGGGTGTTCCGAATGGTTTGATTGATCCACATCGATCCAATCTCAATATGTCTAAACGCGGCACTCGTCAGCTTTTTACGATCCTTGTTGTCAACTGCCAGCAAATCATTTGCAACAGCCGTATTGAGGGCGGTAAGCCGCTCAAATTCAAGTGCTTTGCAGGCATTCAACCTGTGAAACGGAAGCTTTAACGTTAGTGTTAGCTGAGCCATATTAAGAACGACCTTAACTTGACCTGTTAATTGTATCCTGCAAATAGTCGTAGGATATGAAGAATGGTTAAATATCCGACCCATACTGCGGGAAGACAGCCTGTTGTTAGCTTTCCTCCCCCGGCGCCAGCACGGAGGCTCTAAGCATAAGTTTTGGTAGTTAGTGGTTTGTCGTTTTTCCTTTGTGCGGGCAAATAGATCGATCGCACAAATTTTCCGCTCCACATCAAAATAAATTCTGCTACTATATCAGCCAAGTCCGCCTGCGATCGGATCTTCCACCAATCTCAATCATCTGTTTGGGGGTTGGCTGTCCGTTTTTGCCCCACTCTTAACATTTATTTCTCGTTAAACAGGTATCCTGCCTGTGATGGCGTGGAACACCCATCCTGCCTCTGATGGCTTTTGACAAACGATCGGTTATCTATTGTTATTCTCTTAAATTTTCCCATGCTAAAACGACGCCGGGCCCGATTTTCTGTTTTAATCAGCGTTTCAGTTTGCGTTATTGCGATCGGCTCTTTGGTTGCTGCGATGAAATGGATGGGTTTTGGCTCGGTCCAGAAGGCCGAGCAGCCCGTGAATGCAGCGAATTCCGAATCGGAAGTCAAGATGCTGGTATCGCTGTCACCGAGCGAGCGATCGGCGAAATTAGTTGAACTCGCAGCCAGTGAGTCTGTAAATACGAACCCGCAGCAGCCAATCTCCCCTCAAAGCCGCGCCCGCTACCTGCTTGCCAGCGATTTAATCCAGCAAGGAAATGCCGCCAAAGCATTAAAATTATTGGACAAATTAGAGCAAGAATATCCGGTTTTAGCTGCTCACATTGCCCTAAAAAGGGCGCAAGCTTACCAATTGAGCGGCGACAAAGGCAAAACTCAAAAAGCTTGGGAGGAACTGCTCAAAAACTATCCGAGCGACCCGGTAGCAGCGGAAGCTTTATATGTTTTAGGCAAGTCAAAACCGGAATATTGGCAACAGGCAATTACTGAATTTCCTGGTCATCCCCGCAGCGTAGAAATTGCCCTCCGCAAGTTAAAAGAAAATCCGAATCAGCCGCAGTTGATGCTGCTCGTAGCAAAACACGGTCATTATGTCAAAGATTACGGGACAATTTTGGAACAACTGGTGCAGCGAAACGGCGCCGGTTTGAAACCGGAAGATTGGGAAGAAATTGCCTTTGGCTATTGGGAAAAACAAAATTACGGCAAAGGAGCTATTGCTTACGGGAAAGCTCCCCGCAATGCCAAAAATCTTTACCGCAAAGCTCGCGGTTTGTGGCTCGACGGAAAAATCCCGGAATCGAGAATTGCCTATCAAGAATTAGTGCGCGAGTTCCCCGATGCCGAAGATAGTGGTTTGGGTTTAATTCGGCTGTCGCGGCTGAGCGAACCGAAAGAAGCGATCGTTTTGCTCGATCGAGTTATTAGCAAATTTCCCAATTATGCCCCCGAAGCTTTGTTAGATAAATCGCAAATTCTCGACAAAGCACGCAGCGGTCAATCCGCCTCAGATACCCGGAAGTTGCTATTGACAAAATACAATAATTCTGATAAAGCAGGCGAATTGCGGTGGACGATCGCCCAGCAGTTTGCCAAAGGCGGAGATTTAAAATCAGCTTGGCAGTGGGCGAGAGAATTAACCACCCACAATCCCGACAGCGAACAAGCTCCAGAAGCCGCATTTTGGGTCGGGAAATGGGCACAGCAACTCGGCCGCCAACAAGACGCCAAGACTGCATTTGACTATACGATCTTACGCTATCCAGAATCATATTTTGCGTGGCGATCGGCTGTACTTCTCGGCTGGCCAGTCGGCGACTTTACCACAGTCCGAGATTTGTCTCCCAATGTAGTGCGGCCGCCTCAGCGCCCCGAACCAACTGCGGGTTCTCCTGCGTTGAAAGAACTCTATCAATTAGGTCAAGATAGGGATGCTTGGGCGCTGTGGCAAGTAGAGTTTATCGACCGCGTAGAACCAAGTATTGCGGAACAGTTTACCGACGGTTTAATGCGAGTTGCAGTCGGAGACAATTTAGATGGTTTGTGGATGGTTGGTAGTTTGCGGCAGCGCGATAAACCAGATGATAGAACCCAATACCTGGATCTCAGACAGCAACCGATTTATTGGCAAGCACTTTATCCTTTTCCTTACTTAGAAACCATTGTCAAATGGTCGCAAGAGCGCAAAATAAATCCAGTATTAGTAACAGCATTAATCCGGCAAGAATCGCGGTTTATGCCCGCTATCAAATCATCAGTTGGCGCCACCGGTTTAATGCAAGTAATGCCCGAAACAGCCGCTTGGGTTGCTGGACAAATCAGCCTCAAAAAGTATTCATTGGAGAATGTGGACGACAACGTTAAACTTGGTACGTGGTATTTGGATCACACTCACGACGAGTACAAGAATAACTCGATGTTAGCTGTCGCGAGTTACAATGCCGGGCCAAATGCAGTATCAGATTGGTTGAAGAGGTTTAATTTTAGTGACCCAGATGCTTTTGCGGAAAAGATTCCGTTTCCTGAAACGAAAGGATACGTGAAATCGGTGTTTGAGAATTACTGGAATTATCTGCGGATTTACAATCCAGAAGTTAATCAGTTAATGAGTGAGCATTATGCGGCTGCTCAGAAAAAAGTAAAGTGAATTATTCGTGGTGTGGGGGCGGTTTTATCTAAATTGTTGGTAATCGTTATATCTTTTTGGTGGAACCCGCCCCTACAAAATATGGTTTCGTAGGGGCAGGTTCCACCAACCATAATCGCCCCAAACAAACAATCTGAAAAACCCGCCCCCACCAAACAAACAATCATTAGTAATTGACGGAAGATGATATCAGCGGCATCCCAAGGAATCGCGAGTATAAATCCCAGTTTGAGAATTAATCCCACTTGCCTTTGTGCACAATTCTTTAACTTGTGATCCGTCCATAATTGCGTCCGTAAAGTCAGCGCCGGTGATATCAACTCCGTCAAAAGTAGAACGCAGCAAAATTGTTTCTGCTAAAATTGCATCACTTAAATCGGCATTAGTAAATTTAACTTGATCTATCATTGCATTAGTTAAATTCGCTCCGTGCAAATTCGCCTGAGTCATCACCGAAGCGCTCATAATTGCTCCCTGCAAATCGGCATTAGAAAAATTAGTCAAGTCCATATTAGCGTTAGAAAACTCAGCCGCCCGCAGCATTTGACCAGAAAAATCGCGTCTTGTCAGTTCGGCGTTGCTAAAGGACAACGGCGGAGCGTAATATTTAGATTGAGCCTGGGCTGGCTGCTGCAGGATGAAGATAGTTAGTACCAAGAGGAATGCTGCTAGTTGCCGGAGTTTCATAAGTCTGATATTCTCGCAAGGTGGGTATTTCGTAGTGTATCCCGAACTTTGGTCGATCGACTAAACAGGTACAATCTTAATTAATAGTGATGGAGATGGAAAAAAAGATATGCTAAGTTTTTTCTTAACTTGGATAGTAGCAGCGGTTTCGCTGATTATTACCGCTAACATTGTACCAGGTATTTCGGTGGTTAGCTTTCCGGCGGCGATGCTGGCTGCTGTTGTTATCGGATTGGTGAACGCGGTTGTCCGACCGATTCTTACATTGCTGACGCTGCCTTTGACCATTATTACTTTAGGTTTGTTTTTATTCGTTGTGAATGCAATTTCGCTTTCCCTGGCTTCGTGGTTGGCGGGTGCGTTCAATATCGGCTTTGTGGTTGGCGGTTTTTGGCCGGCTTTGGTGGGTTCCATTGTGTTGTCATTTGTTTCTGGGTTGATTGGTCGATTTGTGAATGCCAATACTTTGTCTCAGTAATATATTATCCCAGATACTCGATCGGGCAAACTGCAACCGCTACTGTTACCGCAGAACCCGCCCTAACCCCTCCTTGTGAAAGGGGGGGATTTTTGCTGCGAAATATTTGTTTAGGGACTAAGAGGGGATTTGAACCGCAGATAAACGCAGATGGACGCTGATGATTGATGGATATCTGCGTATATTCGCGTTCATCTGCGGTTAAATTTTCTTTTCTAACTGCACACAGTGCCGCCGCTTCTGCTACACTAGGCGTCCCGACTTCTTTGACTACAATATTTGAAGGGTTGGGGACTTCTACGGAACTTAAAATGTCAGCAGCAAAGGTTTTTAACGGCCAATTTCGCTCTTGACAAAGTTCCAGCAAGCCGACTTCACCTGCTTTAGTATCTATGGTAGCAATACCTGCGATCGCACTTTCGGCTAAATGATAAGCACGGCATACTTGTTTAATCGCAGTTTCGATTAATTCTCGCCCTGTTCCGCGTTCGCAACCTATCCCTATCCACAACACTCTTGGATGCCACTGAACCTTTGGCAAAACAGATTCCGGCGAAAATCTTCTCTGCGTAAAACTAATCCAAATTCGGGCTTTGATAGTTGAGAAATTTTCCCCCTCCCAATACAAAGAATGTTTTTCTGGCAGACGGTTTTGCCACAAAGTAGAACCAACTTCTTGAATTACTTCGACAGTTTCCCCTCCAGCAAGAGCTGCCGCTACTCCAGTCCAGTCCCCTTCGCCTCGACTCCAACCGCTGGGAATGTCTAGCATATCTAAAGTGAATTCATCGCTCATTATTCAGTTATCTATTCTGTAGTTTCACTGCGACCGCAATCTTAAAAAAAAAATTAACACTCTGTTTAGTGAAAATTTTGGTATAATTGTAGCACAAACTACAAAAAATCAAACATTTAAGATGGTAGAACTAAATCAGTTAGTGTTAGAGCTTGAAAGCAACCTCAAATCGGAAGGAGTCAAAAAAGAATGGAAAGAGCGCCGGCCAAGTTGGGTGAGCGATGTGGCAGCATCAGTTAACCTGACATATCTAGCAGAATTGCTAGTTGAATGGCAATCTAACTTGCAGGGTAAATCGGTGGATATTCAGTGGGAAGAACGTCGGAACCGTTGGGTAGAAGAATGTCTGGCAGCATCGATTGTTCAAGAAGTATCAAGTTTATTGCTGGAACTAGAAACCAATATAAATTCGGAAGCTATGGCTGATGAATGGCAGCAGAATCGCGATAGTTGGGTACAGCAAATGCACAAGTTTAACGAGTAGTGTCGAGGAGCCAGAGCCTTTAGATATTGCGTTTTCAGGATCTAAAATTTCCTCATGACTAATAACTAATGATTCATCTTTCTGCCAAACCCCATTCAGAAAAATATCAGCGAGTCCTTCAGCCATTTCCTGCATTTGCTGCCGAGAAGCATTCGGCTTCATAATCGTATTTTGACTGAAGGGCGCGACTGCAAACATTCCCACAAATACCTGAGCGACAATTTTCGGATTCGTCTTTGGATAAACTTGTTTTTCCAAAGACGAATCCAAATAAAGCCTCAGCCACATATCTCATTATAAAAAACCCACAGTCTAAATTACTAAAATTTGTACAAAAATAGCACAAACTGCAAACAAGACAAAATTTAATATGGTAGAACTAAACCAATTACTGTTAGAGTTTCAAGCCCACCTAAACGGGGACGCAGTGACGGAAGAATGGAAAGAACGTCGCAACTGTTGGATGAGCGAGGTGTCAGCAGCAATTGACGAAAAACATTTAGCAAAATTGCTAGTTGAATTAGAATCAAATTTTCAGCGAGAAGCGGTACAAAGTCTCTGGAAAATGATCCGTGAAAGTTGGGTAGAAGAATGTCATATAGCATCGACGCTAGAAGAAGTATCAAGTCTATTGCTGGAACTTGAAAGCAATACAACTTGGGAGGTAGTGACGGATGAATGGCAGGATAATCGCGAGAAGTGGGTACAAAAGATGTACGATTTTATAGAGTAATAATTCATTTAATTAAAATCCAATTTCATGGTGAATGATGTCCCTCCTGTGCGGTTCATTGTCTCGCTTCCCTCAATTACTTTAAATCCCGATCGCTCGTACAAACTCAGGGCTCGATTCGAGCTTCTGACACTCAGGGATACCGATCGATAAGAGACTTTTGCTGCTGACAACAAACGATCCAGCAACTGCGTTCCTACACCCTGATTTGTATATTCTGGAAGAACGGCGATCGCCAATTCCGGGATAGTATCATCAACCCAGCCAAACCCCTTGTCATCCTCTGTAAACAAACGCAGCCAGGCTGCTCCTACTGGCTGGCTCCCGTTCAATTCGATTGCTGCGAAGCCCAAATCGTTTGCACGTCCCCAATTCTTGACATATTTCGCAATTAAAGGATGATTCACAACCCCTTGCACCCTTGATTCGCCTTCTTCTGCCATGTGCGCCGCTTCATACAGCATTTTCCAGAGAAAAGGCTCGTCTTTCTGGGTTAGCGATCGAATAGAATAGTGCAAAATTTTGCCCATAACAACTTTTCCCTGTTGCCCTAATTATTCATCTTTCAGCAAAACCCCATTCAGAAAAATATCGGCTAATCCTTCAGCCATTTCCTGCATTTGCTGCGGCGAAGCATTCGGCTCCATAATCGTATTTTGACTGAAACCCGCGACTGCAAACATTCCCAAAAATACCTGAGCGACAATCTTCGGATTCATCTTCCGATAAACTCCTTTTTCCATCGCTGTTTCAAAAAAAGCCTCAGCAACATCGCTCATTTTTCCGATGACTTCCAACTGAATTCTGTCGCGTAAATCCGGGTGAAATTGCGCCTCCAAAAAACACACCCGCATCATGTCGCTATTCTCGCGGATATTCAGCATCCGTCGCCGCATCACCTGAGCCACTGCTTTGTAACTGCCCATCTCGCTTAATTCAGTCAGCAAATCCGTCAGCAACTCCACCCATCCTTCCGTCGCCACCTCAATCAAAATCGCTTTTTTATTATCAAAATGCCGAAATAGCGTACCCTCGGCCACCCCCGCCGCCACTGCTAAATCGCGAGTTGTCGTGCCGTCGTATCCGCTGCGGGCAAACAACCGCTGAGCGGCTTGTAAAATCCGCTTCTTGGTTTCTGTTTCAGAAGGAGGAGACTGATTAAAAATTCGCATGGCTTTGCAATCGGTAATTTGCGACTTGGAACTACGGGTTCGGGACTGAAGCGCTAAATAATGTTAAGTTTTAAGTTGTGCGCGGCTTTTATCCCAAACTTAAAACTCCTCGCCGGGCCCCAGACCCTTTTTGAGATTTGCTGTATCAGCCTAACATCTGCGGCGCAACAGATCGCTTATGCCTCCAAAAATCTTTATCCTGAGAAAAGAATCTCTGGCCACCGAGCACAAACATTTTTTTGTTTGACACTCCAAAATCTAAAATCTAAAATCTAAAATCGAATGACCCCGCAGTTCCAAAAACCCCGTGAAGCGAAGCTATCCCGTAGGGAATCGCCCGATCGCCAAACTCGATTCATCGCCTCCCTGCTGGCCGCTGTACTGCTGTGGTGGGGCATTTCTCCCGAAATTGCCCTCGCCCGCCCCAACCCCCCTAGTGGCTCCCAAGCAGTCTCTGTTCAACCGTCGCTCGATCGAGTAATCAGCCAAGTCAGCGAATTTAAGCTCGACAACGGCATGAAATTCATCGTACTCGAAAGGCCCAGAGCCCCCGTAGCATCGTTTCTGATTCACGCCGATGTGGGCGGCGCAAACGAACCCGACGGTCAAACAGGTGTCGCTCACTATCTCGAACATTTAGCCTTCAAAGGCACGCCAAAAATCGGCACTACCGACTACCAAGCCGAAAAGCCGCTGCTAGAAAAACAAGACCAACTCTTCGAGCAAATGCAAGCAGCCAAAGCCAGCGGCAAAACTGAAGAAGTCGCCCAATTAAAAGCAGAATTTGACAAAGTTGAAGCCGAAGCTTCGCAATTTGTCAAGCGCAACGAACTCGGCAAAATAGTGGAACAAGCAGGCGGAGTCGGACTAAATGCCGCTACTTCCACCGACGCCACAATGTATTTTTACAGCCTTCCAGCTAACAAGTTAGAAATGTGGATGTCGCTGGAATCCGAGCGATTTCTAGAACCAGTATTTCGGGAATTTTACAAAGAAAAACAGGTAATTTTAGAAGAGCGCAGGCTGCGAACCGAGAATTCTCCGATCGGACAAATGGTTGAAGTTTTTGCCAACAAAGCTTTCTCTGCTCATCCCTACCGCCGCCCCGTAATTGGCTACACTGAAGACATTAAAAACCTCAGCCGCAGCGACGTGCAGAAGTTTTTCGAGACTCACTACGTCCCCAGCAAGCTGACTGTGGCGGTGGTAGGAGACGTGAAAGCTTCGGAGGTGAAGCGACTCGCTCAAATTTATTTCGGCCGTTACAAGGCGAAAACAGCGCCTCCAGAATTGCAGATTGTCGAACCTCCCCAAACTCAAACTCAGGAAGTCACGCTGAAATTAAAAACTCAACCTTGGTATTTGGAAGGATACCACAAACCGGCGATGAATCATCCCGACAATGCGATTTATGAAATGATTGGTTCTTTGCTCAGCGATGGCCGCACTTCTCGGCTTTACAAATCTTTGGTAGAACAACAGCAATTGGCGCTCGCGGCTCAAGGTTTCAGCGGTTATCCGGGGGAAAAGTATCCGAATTTGATGTTATTTTACGCTCAAACTGCTCCGGGTCGTACGGTTGATGAAGTAGCTGCAGCTTTGAGCAAGGAAATCGAGCGCCTGAAAACTGAGCCGGTTTCTGCTTTGGAATTGGATCGCGTGAAAACTCAGGCGAGAGGCGATTTGTTGCGATCGCTCGATTCTAATATGGGCATGGCATTTTCGCTGGTGGACTATCAAGTAAACACCGGTTCGTGGCGAAATTTGTTCAAGGAATTGGATGCGATCGCGGCTGTTACTCCCGCTGACATTCAACGTGTGGCTCAGGCAACTTTCCGCCCGGAAAATCGCACGATTGGTAAGCTTTTGCCACTGTAAGAAGAAGGTTCGGCAACGGATTCGCTCGACGGATGTAACGGATGTAACGGATGTCAGTCCGATGTCCGTCGGAAGAAGCAAGAAGGAAGAAGGAAGAGGGAAGAAACACTCGTTTCCAGGCTCTGCCTGGGAACGCATATGGGCGAGGCTCTGCCTCGAATTGTCAACTTATGAAACATTGGAGAAAGAATGAAAAGGACTAAATTGAGACTGAAAAAAGTAAAGTTATTTCTGCTGTCGCTTTGCTTTTTTACTGTTTCACTGGGCACGTTTAATTTGTTACCTTCCTTTGCGGCGGCACCCAAACACTACGACGAATTAACATTCCCGGCGGTGCCAGAAATTAAATTACCTAAATATACTCGATTCGAGCTAAAAAATGGCATCCGGGTGTATCTGATGGAAGACCGGGAACTCCCGTTAGTCGGGGGAACTGCGCTATTTCGCACTGGCGAGCGCTTTGAACCTGCCGAGAAAATTGGATTGGGAGGATTGACGGGAGAAGTGATGCGAACTGGGGGCACGAGCCGACATACGGCTGATGAACTAAATCAATTGCTAGAACAGCGAGCAGCTTCCGTAGAAACGGGGATTGATGTTAGTTCGGGCAGCGCTAATTTTAGTGCTTTAGCTGAAGATGTGGAACCCGTGTTTGACTTATTTGCGGAAGTGATTCGGGAGCCAATATTTGCTCAGGAAAAGTTAGATTTAGCGAAGAATCAAACTCAAGGTGCGATCGCCCGCCGCAATGACGATCCTGACGATATTACCGGCCGCGAGTTTGAAAAGTTAATTTATGGATCTCGCAGTCCTTACGCGCGTACGGTAGAATACAAAACCCTCGCCAATATTTCCCGCGACGATGTGGTGAGTTTCTACCAGAAATATTTCCATCCCAAGAATATGATTTTGGGTATTTCTGGGGATTTTGATACAGCTAAAATGCGATCGCTCGTCGAGCAAAAATTCGGTAACTGGCAACCGAGTCAAAGTGCAGAAGTGCCTGCACTACCAACCGTATCGCCCGCAAATGGGGGCGGCATATTTTTGGTAAATCAGCCGCAATTAAGTCAAAGTTACGTGCAAATGGGACATTTGGGCGGAATGCTCAGCAGTCCAGATTACGGTGCTTTGGACGTAATGAATGGGGTTCTCAATGGTTTCGGTGGCCGTTTGTTTAATAACGTGCGATCGCGCCAAGGCTTAGCTTATTCAGTATACGCGGCTTGGAGTCCGAGATATGACTATCCGGGGGTGTTTGTCGCTGGAGGCCAAACGCGATCGGACGCCACAGTACCGTTTATCCAGGCAATTCGCGCCGAGATCGATCGTATCCGTACCGAACCAATTACCCCGGCAGAATTAGCTTTTGCTAAAGATTCCACCCTGAATTCTTTCATTTTCAAATTTGAAAATCCCAGTCAAACTTTGTCGCGATTAATGCGCTACGAATACTACGGTTATCCCGAAGATTTCATTTTTCGCTACCGCCGTAGCATCGAAGCAGCAACAATTGCCGACGTGCAGCGCGTAGCTAAGACTTACTTGAAACCGGAGAATTTGGTAACATTAGTAGTGGGAAATAGTGCGGCAATTGAACCGCCGTTATCGAGTTTGGGAACTTCGGTAAAAGTGCAATCTGTTGATATCACAATTCCCCCAGCCACTTAATTTATTTGTGATTAGGAGTCGCAGATTCGAGTAAGGACACGGCAATGCCGTGTCCCTCCTCTTTGCCTCACAATTTTCAACTAAAAATCAATACTCAAAGGCGCTCTCGGAAACGGAATCACATCCCGAATATTCCCCATTCCAGTCATAAACTGCACTAAGCGCTCAAATCCCAAACCAAAGCCAGCGTGAGGCACAGTACCGTAGCGGCGCAAATCCAAATACCACCACAATTCCTCCTTATTCATACCCTGGGCTTCCATGCGCCTCTCCAACACATCCAGCCTTTCTTCCCGCTGCGAACCGCCGATAATTTCCCCAATATTAGGAGCCAAAACATCCATGGCTCGGACGGTTTTCTCGTCCTCATTTAAACGCATATAAAATGCTTTAATGCCGACGGGATAATCGCTGACAATCGTCGGCTTTTTAAACAAGTCCTCAGCCAAATAACGCTCGTGTTCCGACTGCAAATCTAAACCCCACCTGACCGGAAAATCAAACTTTTTGTCTGCTTTTTCCAAAAGTGCGATCGCCTCGGTATAAGTAATCCGCTCGAACTGATTATTAATGATATTTTCAGCAGTAGCCAAAACCGTTTTGTCAATGCGTTCGTTGAAAAACTCCATATCTTCGGGGCAATGCTCCAAAACGTATTTAAAAATGTACTTTAAAAACGCCTCAGCCAAATCCATATCTCCCTGCAAATCGCAGAAAGCCATTTCCGGTTCAATCATCCAAAACTCAGCTAAATGTCGCGAAGTATTAGAATTTTCCGCTCGGAAAGTCGGGCCAAAAGTGTAAACATTTCCGAAAGCCATCGCCATAACTTCCGCTTCCAACTGGCCGCTAACTGTTAAATAGGCGCGCTTTCCAAAAAAGTCTTTAGCATAATCAACCTCTTGCGAATCAGTGCGCGGCACATTCTTTAAATCAAAGTTGGTAACGGCGAACATTTCCCCCGCACCTTCGCAGTCGCTAGCAGCAATAATCGGAGTGTGAACCCACAAAAAACCGCGTTCTTGAAAAAATTGGTGTACCGCCGCCGAACAAGCATTGCGGACTCGAAAGACAGCACCGTGGGTGTTTGTGCGCGGCCGCAAATGCGCGATTGTCCGCAAAAATTCAAAGGAATGCCGCTTTTTTTGCAGCGGATAAGTTTGCGGGTCTGCATCCCCGTAAACTTGTACTTGTGAGGCTTTCAACTCTATTCGCTGTCCTTTTGCTGGAGATGCTACCAGCACTCCCGACACTTCTAGAGATGCACCTGTATTCAGTTGTTTCAGTACATTTTCAAAGTCTGGCAAATCGGAATTTATGACTACTTGCAAGTTAGCCATGGCCGAACCATCGTTGACTTCGACAAAGGCAAATTCTTTCAATTCGCGTTTGGTACGAACCCAACCTTGAACAGTTACAGTTTCGTCGGGTTCACCTGCGCGCAAAATTGCTGCAATTCGTTGATTTGTCATATCCACTCCTGTTTATTTAATATTTATTTTGCACCATCTTTCTCTCTTTTCTCTTCCTCTGCGTCCTCTGCGCCCTCTGCGGTAAATAAAAAAATCAAAAATCCCCACATTGTTCAACCTGCATAGGATTTCAAAATCCAACCGATCAAAATACCGAGTCCCCCAAAGCGAACTGCTTGCCAAAAAGGTTGTTTTATGCTTCCCCAAGAAAACAGGCTGCTTTCTAAATTCAACTCGATAGTTTCCAATTCTTGCTCAATTTCCCGCAATTCTTTTTTGAGTTGCGGCAATGGATTTCGGCGCCCCGACTGGAGGATTTCTTCGCGCCGATGGCCGAGTTCGACTTGGCGCTGTCGATCGACCTGAATTTGAGTGTACCGTTCTTTGACTGCTGCGAGCGATCGCTCCACTGCTGCGATCGCTTGAACAAACTCACTTTCTTGCTCTTCCGGATTTAACTCTGACGGCTGTTGAGGCATTTCGATCTGCAAACCTGACAATAATAATAAAAAAAACCGATTTCCAATTAAGTTGTTATTATATGCAGTATATTTTTTAAATTCAGAAACGGCAGCCAAATCCGTATAATTGCCAATTATGCTTGAAACTACACAAACAACCCAAACTGTCAACCTCAACGAGCTGAGCACGGTAGAACTAGCCCAAGCTCTCGCCGCGCGCCTCGCCATCCACGAAAAAGATTGGCACCGCCTCAAAGCCAACCGTTCGGCGCGGGCCTGCGAGCAAGCTGCGGCCGCTTTGGTGTTTTTGCTTAAAAAACAGCCAGAAGAAGCTCTCCCGCGCTTAAACCAAGCAGCAGGATGGCTGGATCGATCGATATCTGCTCCTCCCTGTCCCACCCACGGCAAATAATTAGATTGCTTCGTTGTTCGTAACGCTGGGCGGTTTAGAGTTTGAAGTTTTGACTTGATTAGTCGCTCAAAACTTAGACAATCGCGCCGCTCGATCGAGCAGCGCGATTGTGAGTTCAAAAGATTTATACTTTTTTAACTCAAAACTCACATTTTGCATTATGATCAGCTATCAATAGCTAGAGCGTTCCAATTCTCACTGCAAACTTCAGTCCGGAAACGAAAAAATTTCCAGGTCTAGCTGAGGTGAAAACTGCTGCTTTCATAGCGGTGCTAGCGCAAGCGAGGCAGTCGGTAGCGACTGGGAAGTTCTTTGCACAGCCGTAACTCTGTACCTTGAGAATTCCACTCTACCCGATCGAATATTTGGTAAAGAATAAACAACCCCCTACCACATTCCTGTTCCACATGGGGTAGTCCAGAGTCATCTGCAACATCCTCTGCTAGGAGACTGTCGCAATCATCGGTATAAAGGTTACAACTGCAAGGGGCTTTAAAGCCAGAACCTTCATCCGATATCACCCACCAATATTGGTTTTGGACGATCGAAAAACGGACTCCAACAGTTTTACCGGGGTCTAATTTGTTTCCATGCTTAGCAGCATTTACCAAAGCTTCTTGAAGCCCCAACCGCAATTCCGCTTGCCAGTGATCCGGAAGCTCTGCTAGGAGCAGATCCAAAATAGGACAAAGGTATAGGGTAGAAGCGAAGCTAATCGTAATCCAATTGCGTCCGACGGGACGAGGTGAAATAGCAATCACTCAGAAAACTCCCTAACTTTCAGGTGGATAAAGTTCACACCCTGCATAGTTGGCTCCCTAGTATTCAAAATGCTAATTAATTGAGCGGCGCAGCTCTACTTCTATCTTAGAGTATCAAAGCAATTAAGAACAGCAAACAACGTCACAAAATATTCAGCGATTCTGAGAAACTTCTGCAGAGAACCATCAGTAATTTTACTTATAAGTTCTCCTAGCAGCGAAATTTTTGAGGTTGACTTTTGCCAACTAGCAACGCTGAGGCTAGCTGCATCCGCCAAGCCGTCAACACCTTTTGAATAAACGATCCCCACCTTGAAAAGCTCGGAAATAACTATAAAAAAGTCGATCCCTTGACCCTCGCCCATCAGATTCTACCCTCGCAGCCCCTGGGCAAGCGCCATTGCCCAGAACTTGCTCAGGCCGCCAAACAGCAAAATCATCATACCTAGGTATGTTGCAGCCAAAACCCGATTTATTTTCCTAAATCCGATCGGGCAAAACATCTCCGCTTGCTACGACCCTCACAAAATCAATATTCGTTACAAAACTTATTAATCCTGAGTGCGGAAGATCGCC
Source organism: Microcoleus sp. Pol7_B2 (assembly GCF_036701035.1). NCBI lineage: Bacteria > Bacillati > Cyanobacteriota > Cyanophyceae > Oscillatoriales > Microcoleaceae > Microcoleus > Microcoleus sp. Pol7_B2. The sequence goes on from NZ_JAUBQB010000008.1 coordinate 30,541, forward strand.
AGATCCCAACTCGCTCACATTGACGAATCCTTTGCTAGCGGAAGCCCGGCGCGGATGCCAAACTTTATAAATCTGAGCGTCGCGATACAATAGTTAAAGTAAATAATTATTTCTTTACATCATGCAAACAACCCCAGCCATCACCACAGCCCCCATAGCCGGCACTTACTGGCAGTGGCGGGGGCATTCAGTATACTACGTTCGATCCAGCGATCGGCATCCAGAACGCCCTCCCCTGCTGTTAATTCACGGTTTTGGAGCCTCCACAGACCACTGGCGCAAAAATATCAGCGGGCTGAGCAAAGACTTTGAAGTGTGGGCGATCGACCTGATCGGATTTGGGCGATCGGCAAAACCCGAATTACAGTACAGCGGCGACCTCTGGCGCGACCAACTCCACGACTTTATCACTAACATCATCGGCCGACCCGCCGTACTAGCGGGCAACTCCCTCGGAGGTTACGCCGCCTTGTGTGTAGCAGCCCAGCGCCCCGAATCAGCAGCCGGACTCATATTAATCAACAGCGCCGGCCCCTTCAGCGAACCGCAGCCCGCACCCGAAGCCCCGCCCTTGCAAAAAGCCATATCTGCGGTAGCTAAAACGTTATTTCAGCAAGATTGGGCAAGTTTTCTGCTGTTCCAGTACGTGCGCCAGCGATCGACAATTCGGAAAACCCTAGAAAAAGTATATCTCGACCAAAGCGCCGTTACAGACCAATTAGTAGAAGAAATATACCTTCCCTCCTGCGATCCCGGTGCCCCCAAAGTATTCGCTTCCGTATTCCGAACACCCCAAGGCGAAAAAATTGACGTATTACTTAGTCAATTAACCTGCCCGTTGCTAATGCTGTGGGGAGAAGGCGATCCGTGGATGAATTCCACAGAAAGAAGCGCTAAATTTCGCAAACACTATCCGCAGTTAACAGAACACTTTATCAAAGCTGGTCACTGTCCCCACGACGAAGTACCAGAACAGATAAACGAACTGATTGGCGCATGGATAATTGACCAATAGTCGATCGGCACATTGATAATTTTCCCCCGGCCATCTCCTCCCTCGGAGAGGGGGAAAATTATCCGATTTGCAGTAAAAGTTTATGTATTGTGCCAACACAAACGCGGTTAAATTCTACTCAAATATTCTGAGGAGACGGAAACAATGACCCGCAAAAAGACTCGCCGCAATTTTATATTGAGCAGTATAGCTGTTGCCAGCGGCATTGCAGGTGCTAAGGCGATCGAACAGCAGGATCGGGAAATCGCAGCCGCACCCAATAACAAGGCGGCCGCCACAGTAAAAATGCCAGAACGAGTGTTAGGCAAAACCGGGGTCAAAGTGCCGATTTTCGGTTTGGGTGGGGCCGGACAAACACCGCTGTCGCAGCCGGGAAGAGAAGCAGAAGCAGCGGCGCAAATTGAACGCGCGATCGAACTAGGCATTCGCTATTTTGACACCGCGGCCGAGTACGGGCCCAGCGAAGAAAACTTAGGCAAAGTTTTGCCACCATATCGATCGCGTCTCTTCCTAGCCACAAAAACCTCCGCCAGAGACAGAGATGGCGCGTGGAGAGACTTAGAGCGATCGCTCAAAAGATTGAAAACCGATCGGCTAGACTTGTGGCAACTCCACCACGTCTCATTCCAAGCCGAATTAGACCAAATTTTCAGTGCCAAAGGAGCAATAAAGGCGATCGAAGAAGCCAAACAGCAAAAAATAATTCGTTTTTCCGGCATCACCGGACACCACGAACCAGCCATTATTGCCGCAGGCTTGGAGCGCTATCCTTTCGACACAACATTAATCTCCCTAAACGCCGCCGAAAAACATCACCCGCGCTCCTTTGTTACCAGCGCTTTACCAGTAGCCAAAGCAAAAAACATCGGCGTCATAGCCATGAAAATACCAGCTTACGGCAAATTATTTCAGAACGGTGTTTTAGATGGAATGCACCAAGCAATGGGCTACACGCTTTCACTTCCCGGCGTGCACTGCTGCGTCATCGCCGCCGACTCAGTAAAGCAATTAGAAGAAAACTTTAAAGTTGCCCAAGCATTCAAACCCCTGAACCAAACAGAAATGGCAGCACTTGAAAAACGCACCGCCGCCGCTTGGCAAGAAAATACATTTTTCAGACAGTGGACTTAAAATACCAACTCCAAAATCCCTTTTTTCCTGGGTGTTTGTTGTGGTGTATTTATTGTGGCGCGGCCGTCCTGGCGGTGAATCATCTTATGTGCGATCCTCTTCGAGGGCTTCGCTAACGAACGAATGCAATCAAATTGTTTTGTAGTCAGGACTTGATCCCTCATAAAACTACTATAATTCAAATCCTGACTACAAACCTACAACGTTTAGGTTAGCGAACTTTCTTTTATCTGCGGTGAAAATATAGCAACCGCCAAGCCGGTTAGGAGATTTTAAATTGCTGAAACGATTGCGATTGTTGCTTCTTCCTTCTTCCTTCTTCCTTTTTCCTTCTGCTATACCTCAAGTCAAAAAACAAGGCGACCCAATCAGGTCGCCTTGTCTTATATCATAAAAAATGCAATTTGTCCACAGCCAAAAGCTACTTTTTTTTCCGTTTAGCCTTATCTAACCGCCTGCGATCGCGCCACTCAACAGAAGTCAAATAAGCGACCCCGCCAGTCACCGTCACCAGCAGTACAAAGGCCACTAAAACAAGAATATTAGCAATCGAAAATTCCACAACCCCTCTTCCTCTGATGTTACATTGTCTACTTTCGATTTTAGATGAAAAATGTTAACAATTAACAGTTGAATATAGACGGCTAACTGTTAACTGTTAACACTCGATTCAAACTGCTGGCAAATCTTCCAAAATTGTAAACCTCACATGATTAATTGCCAGACTCCCCACGGAAACATCCTCCTTGTTCAAAGGGAGACCGCCGCTCGTGAGACTTTGAAACCGAATTCCCTTGCCAATTTCTACGTGATACCAAGCCAAACCCATAAAAAATCGCAAAGGATAAGGGCCTCTGTCTTGAATATCATCAGGATTAGATTCCATCGGCACCCAGCCAAAACCCGGAATGTAAAATTCCAGCCAAACGTGATTGAAATCCGGCTCCAGCGACACACCTTTTCTGTCAGCAAAAGCCGGACACTTGTAGCGCCCGATCGTGCGGCAAGCAATCCCGTTTAACCTAGCCAAAGCCAACAACAAGCCCACGTACTCGCCACAAGAACCGATGCCGCGGCGTAATACAATATCGGGAGTGTCAATGTGAGGCCTAATCCCGTAAGAAAGTTGGTCGTAAACAAAATTGCGAATGCTCAGTAACTGCCTGAGAATATTAGTTTCTGAGCCAATGGCAGCCACAGCAGCCGATCGCACAATCTCCGTATCCATCGCCAAATTGTCATTATCCACCAAATACTTAGCTGCAAACTCCGGCGACAGCTTAGGAATCTTTTCGACATCCCTAGGTGACAACTGATACTTAATCGATCGAACTTCTAACAATGCCTTCCAGCCAAAAATTCGGCGTTCCCCAGGGTGTAGGCGGTCGAACTTAAACACCGCCACCCGTTCCCCTTCCTGAATTTCCTCAGTAAAAGGCATTCCGATAGGCGTAACACTCCTTACCTTTTGCCGGTGAGTTTCCGAAGGCAAAGCAATCCGCCACTCCAAATTTTCGATTTCTACCTCATCGAGAGGAGACAGTTCCTCCACATAAGACATTTCCATCAAAAAACCGTTTGACAAAGCGTAGCGCTCGGCTTCATTGTAATGAAAATACAAAGGCTGAATAAAAGTGCGATCGCGCTTCGTCAACTGAAAAGGATCTTCCGAATTCGGGTCATCCCGGATGTAAAGTTCATCCCCGGCATAAGCCACGTACAGAACCTCCTCCCCGGTTTCGGAATCCTTGTGAAAAGCCAAACCAGAAGGCGACTCAAAGGGAGTCAAAACGCTAAATTTAATCTCCCCAGTTGCCCGTTCCAAACAGTAAACAGTTTGCTCAGTCTTGTCGCAAACCCAAATTTCCTCATCCCGGACTGTGATATTTTCCACCCCTATACCTGGAGCGTAAAACCGAGTAATTTCCCGACCAGTTTTCAGGTCAAAAACCAGAATCGAGTTTAATCTCTGGCAAGTCGCATAAAGCGTAGATTTCCACACAGCAATCCCGTCAGCAGGATAAGAAAGTGAAACAAAATGTTCTGGTTTAAGTTCAGCGATCGCCCCGTCCCGAACTGCGCCCCGACAGCAACAAATATCCTCATCCCGCGCAAACCAGAGAGTATCTTCCGAAATAGCCAGCCCGGTTGCGCCCGCAAACTTAGCCGTTTGATAAGGATTCAAAACAGTAGTGTTGTCAGTTTCTCGATCGATCTCCAATAGCAGCCCTTCGGCGCGATCGACAGCGAACAACCTATTTCCTAAAAAAGCAATGCCGTGCAGTGCCAAGACTCCGATGGGTCTTACCATCCGCAGCCCCGAAGGCTGTTTGTCCGAGAGAACAGGTGAATCGAGATTCATGCTAAATTTCTTGCCGGTATTGTACAGAAAACCTAATTTGTAACTTGTAGCCGATCGCTTGAGGTTCACCAGAAAAATTGCCGAGTTTCCTGATATCCAGGATTGACGCATCAACCGGGTGTTTTTACGAAAAGGCGCGTTGTATCCTCTTGTTAGAGTTAAAAGAACCCGAATATGAGTCTTTGTCAAAGTTGGGTTTAACAAGCTCAACCCAACCTGCTGCCGTGAATGGAAGTAAGTATAACTACTAAGCTACCACTGACAAAGGCGACACAGAATTCTATGTTCAGCACAGCGACCAAAATAATCGTATCTGCCTAAAGATATAAATTAAGTACAACAGATTACTATATCCATCAAAACCTTGGATAGAATAAAACCGTGCGATAAAGTTCCTAGGTTCATCAAAAGGCAGGTTCGTCATGGCTTTGAAGTCTGCTCTAAATATCGGTGCTCTTTCATTAATTCTGTCTTTAGAGGCTGTTGCCGCCGGTAGTTTCTTAATACCAGCAGAGGCTCTCAACAGCCCCGCAAACATTGTCAAGGGCCCCTCACGACGGCAGCTACCCCTCAACTGGCAAACAGTTCAACCCCCTGAAACCAGCGGAAGCAGACCGAACATTCAGCCAACGGGTTCCACGTGGAATAGCTTTCAACCGCCGGAGGACGGAGTACCCGGAAGGCGGGAAGGGGGAGGAACCCGCGGCTTAGAATGCCCCACGGCCACAACTACCTTAACTGCCTTGATTCCCCAATCAACTATGGGGCAAACCATATCAGCAAAGCCAACTTTTTTCTACTACCTTCCTGTAGCCCTCGACAAAACAGTTCAGTTTGAGTTAGCAGACGAAAGGGACAAAACACTATACAAAAAAAGTTTTCGCATGGTAACTAGCCGTGCAGGTGTAGTTAGCGTCAGCCTCGCCTCCGACGACAACTCGCCAGCGCTGGAAGTTGGCAAAAACTATCAATGGTACTTTACTATCAAATGCAACCCAAAAAATACAAGAGATGATGTTCTCGTTTCCGGGTGGATCAACCGCACCGCACTCGCCCCAACCGTGCAAACAGAGTTGGATCGATCGCCTGATCGCACCAAGCTCAGTATCTTCGCCCAACAACGTCTTTGGTACGAGTACCTGGCAACTCTAGCTCAATTGCGTATCGACTCTCCCAGCGATGCCAGTTTAGCGATCAAGTGGTCAGCACTCTTGAACTCAGTCGAACTCGGCAAAATAGCCCAAGAACCCTTAGTCGCAAGTGAGTTAATGCCTATCACAAGAAAATAATTAAACACCAGTTTCAAAAAAGAATGCAACGGTAGGCAAGCCCCAAACGGTGATAGCCATCAGTCAGTCGATTTTAGATTTTAGATTTTAGATTTTAGATTTACTTGCTGCATTGAATCTGGGATGAGGAACAGGAGTCTAAAATTTTATGATCTACACTGATGAGCGTTCGGGGCACGGTATCCGTTTTTGGGCGAGTCATTGCCAAATCTCGAATCTCAAATGGTATGACTGGTGCAGCAAGTACGAAAAACTCGGTTTCGAGCGCGGTATTTTGCAGCGCCACAGATGATTTTTGGCTGTTGCGGGTTGTTTGGTCGATCGTCCTAAATCAATTAAAATTTGTGTACTGATCAGCAAGCAGTTCGGACTGCTGGCATCTTGAAAGCCGGACTGTGGAAATTTTGATGGTCAAATTTCGTCTAATACTAAATGATAAACTGGCATAGTCAAGCAGCCGACAAACTTATTTTAGAGAAATTATTAATTATGCGCCCGAATGCAAATATTGCACTATTTCGGTTGGGGATTTCACTTCTAACTTCGCTCCCGATGGTTTGCTTTTACGCCAATAAAGCTATATCCCAAACAAACGATATTTCTCTGTTGCCCGTCGCCGCTGACAACTCAGCAGATACGGGCAATCAAGTATTAGCACTGCAAAAACTGGAAATCAAGCAGGATGAAACAGCAACAAACTTAAATCAGCTTCCCGATGCGAGCGAGAGCAACCCTGAACCAGAAACACAATCGAACCCCGCCGAGAACAGCCAAGATGCCTGTTCCACAATCGATGAAACTGATTGTGGTGCGGGCATCTTGCCCGAACAAACAAATCTGGTTGACAACGATCCCCAATGTCAGAACCAGCTACATTGCAATCATGTTTTAGCCCAGAACCAACCCTCGCCGCCTCCAAATCTGCCACAGCCACCAACTCAGCCAGATCCAAATCGCGATCGATTTCTGCAACCTGCCCCGCAGCCTTCCCCAGAACCTCCCCAAGTACCACCCACAGTAACGCCGCCGTCCCCGTCGCCAGTTCCCTCAACGTTGCCGAATACACCAATTGAGGTGCAGAAAATTCAAGTAGTTGGCAGCACAATTTTAAGCCAAGATGAAATTAATGCCTTAGTCAACCCCTTAGAAGGCCGTTCTACCACCCTAGAACAGCTCAAACAAATCGCCGACAAAATTACCGAAATTTACCTCAATCGTGGCTACATCACTTCGAGAGCAGTCTTGCCGCCCCAAACTATCACCGCAGGGGTAGTCCAAATTCAAGTGATTGAAGGCAAGCTAGCCCGAATAGAGGTAGAAGGAACTAAAAGATTGAATCCGAGTTACATCCGCAGCCGGATTCGTCTGGGTGCCGGAATGCCTTTAAGCACAGCTTCATTAGAAGACCAACTCCGGCTGCTGCGAGTCGATCCTTTATTTGACAATGTAGAAGCCAGTCTGCGGGCTGGGGATAATGAAGGCGAGAGCATTCTGATCGTCCGAATCTCGGAAGCTAATCCGTTTCAACCTACTTTCAGCATTGACAATTACTCGCCTCCCAGTGTCGGTTCCGAAAGATTGGGAGTTAGTTTGCGGCACCGCAATATAACAGGAAATGGCGACGAACTGGCAGGGGCTTATTATCGATCGCTCGGCGATTCAGACGTGTTTGATTTCAGCTATCGCGTGCCGCTAAATGCGATGAACGGCACTTTGCAATTGAGGGCGGCGCCGAATCGCAACAGTATCGTACAACCACCTTTTAACCGTGCTGACATTTCGGGAAAATCGCATTTATTTGAAATTAGTTACCGCCAGCCGTTGCGGAGAACGCCGATCGAAGAATTTGCCTTGTCTGCAGGTTTTACTTATCAGACAGGTAGAACTTTTCTCGCCGGCGAACCGGTTCCTTTTGGCATCGGCCCGGACTCCAATGGTGTCACCACTACGAGTGCAATTAAGCTGGGACAGGACTACATTCGGCGCGACCCGCAGGGCGCTTGGGCCTTGCGATCGCAATTTACGATCGGCACTAGCTTGTTTGATGCTACTCAAAACGAAGGTTCTGATCCCGACGGACGATTTTTGAGTTGGCTGGGTCAAGTGCAGCGAGTACAGCGATTGAATGACAAACATTTATTAATTTTGCAGGCAGACTTGCAGTTGTCAGCTAATAGTTTGTTGCCTTCCCAGCAATTTGTAATTGGCGGCGGGCAATCTTTGCGCGGCTACCGCCAAAATGTCCGTTCTGGCGATAACGGCTTCCGAGTTTCTATCGAGGATCGGATTACTTTGCAGCGCGATGCTTCGGGAAATCCCAAACTTCAATTGGCTCCTTTTTTGGATGCGGGTACGGTGTGGAACGTTGCGAACAATCCTAATACATTAACCAATCAGACATTTTTAGCAGGTGTGGGTTTGGGGGTAATCTGGGAACCGATACAGCGGGTGAACCTGCGGGTAGATTACGCTTTCCCTTTGGTGAGAATTAGCGATAAAGGCGACAATCTGCAAGATAACGGCATTTACTTCAACATAATTTATACGCCATAAAATGAGGGTTCAGCACCTCTGGTAAGCATATAAATTGTCTGTTATGGCAGAGGGGAGATGGGAAGAGTGGGTGAGTGAGAAAGAGGGAGAAAGTGGTGGAGTGGCAGATGAAGAAAATATTTCCTTCTTGCTTGTTCCCTCTTCCCTCTTCCTTGTTCAACATCAAATATTAATCGCCGACTTCCCCGACAACCTCCGCAGCAGCCTGAGTTTCGAGCCAGAGTTTGAGCAGCAAGAGCTCCGCCCGATCGCCCAAAACAGTCGCAAACACGCCGTCAGCCTCCTCAGACGCCCCAGAAATCCACGTACCGCGCAGAGTCACTTCTACAAAGTCAGCATCAGCAACACAAAGGGCGATCGCATCGTTGTCGTTTCGGCGGGCCTCAGATTCCAACAGAGGCAGCGCCGGCAAATTCGCGGGCAGCAAAAATGCCGCAGTGCTCGGTTCGACGCTGATGCTTTGACCAACTCGCATAGCCAGCACAACTCGCAGCGCCACTAACTGTTCGGGAGATTGAGCCAAACACTCCAGGTTAAAGCCCGTTTCAGTGTAAGTCAACTTCAGCATATTGACAGCCCTAAATTTGGAATTGAAAGTTTAAAATTGAAAATCGGGAATTGGGAATTGGGCATCGGGCATCGGGAATTGGGAATTGGGAATTGGGAATAGGGCATCGGGCATCGGGCATTGGATAGGTCGGAATGAAAAGTTTGCTATTGCGACCTAAAATCCTTTTCAATTACAGGACTTAATTAGCTATTAACTATTAGCAATTACCAATTACCAATTACCTGTTTGGCCCATGCCCCAATGCCCCATGCCCTATTCCCCATGCCCTATTCCCCAATTTGGTATTCGTGCCAAAACAGTTCGGCAAAAGCAACAGTGGGGTGTATGGGGGCTTTCGGCTTAGTTCGCAGAGACATTCCGGCTTCTATGGGAGTTTGATCGCCCTTACGAGAGTTGCACCGTTCGCAAGCAGTCACCACGTTGTCCCAAGTATGCGGGCCGCCCTTCGATCGAGGCATCACGTGATCCAGCGTCAAATGCCGATTGCTACCGCAGTATTGGCAAGAATGAGCATCGCGGCGCAGAACTTCCCGGCGATTGACCGGGGGCACTTTCCAAAGGCGTTCCCTGTTACCAAAAGTCAAGCGGATTTGTTCGGGTACGTGGATGCTGGTGCTGGGCGATCGTACCAGCCAGCCGTTGCCGATGCTAAAATCGAGAGGTTCAGCCTTGCCTGTTACCAACAGTACGATCGCCCGTTTGATGTTGACACGGCTCATTGGTAGGTAATTCTGAGAAAACACCACCACAGATTGCCTCAATACATCAGTTACTACGGTCACGGCTTGCTCCTCCTCATCAATTTTGGATTTTAGATTTTAGATTTTGAATTTTGAATTTTGCTTGCTTCCTCAGCATTGGCTACATCTGGTTTTTTCCCAGTTCCCCAAGCGGATCGAATTTCTCAAATATCCAATCAAATGCCCCCGCTTCTCTTACTTAGAAGCGGGGGCTAGAAAAACTGCTAAAGGCAAATTTTCATCCTGTCTTGGTACAGTCGTTTAGCTGTACCTCCCGCTTCGCGTATCTCGATATGGGTGTGCCACTTGCAGACCGTCCCGGTCTACCTCGTTGTAATTAATTTCTGCAATTTGTCCTAATCCACTATAACCGGGTTTAATTAGGCCCAAGCCCGCCCACGAGGTCGCTGCGACAGTCGCAAAACCCGTCCTAAAGACGTGCTCTAACGACTCGGAGTGACCCGTGGGGTGATCGCAATTCAGTTGATAGGTGGAGTAGGTGGGGAGAAATTTCACTGTCGGCAGAAGGTGGTTAAGAGGCTTTCAATCTAGCTGTAAACATACTACACTGATATTACACATATGTCCACCCGTCACGGAGAAAAAATTATGCATACCCTACCTAGAACCTCAACCACCGAAATGGAAGTCACCAGCATTCGACTCGAAAGAGAACTCAAAGAGAGACTTAAAGATCTCGCAGGCAATCAAGGCTATCAAGCTTTGATTCGAGATTTGCTCTGGAATTACGTGCAGCAGAAGTCTGGAGAGTATCGGCAGATGTTTTCTCGATCGGATATTCGAGCCAGCATTAATGCCACAGCACAGCAGGAAGAACGCTGCGCGCTTACAGGAGAGTTGATTCGACCGGGCGGGCCGATGTTATTAGGCCTGACGATGCACGGCGAAATGGTGCCGCTGAGTATAGGGAGTATGGCCGGATAAACCAGTTTATCGAAAATTTGTGAGAGCGATCGGCCTGGGGTGAAGGCCCCAGGCGCTGAAGATCAGACTATTTTAGATTTTAGATTTTAGATTTTAGATTTCAATACTTCGGACAGTTTTTGATTACCAACCGTAGAATAAGGGTTTCCCGGCTCCAAGGCAATCGAGATACCAACGGAAAATCCATGGTTTCAGACTACGAACTAAAAACAGTCCGGACTATTGGTATAAAATTCCGCAGTCTTTAAACAATCTCTATTTAACGAACCGCGAAGACGCAAAGAACGCGAAGGAAGATGGATAAGAAGATAGCTAATGTTAGCAGTTCGCAATTCTGGTAACGCAGCTCCAGAGGCTCCAAAACGCGCGGGCTAGTGCTAAAATTTCCATCGGGCGTGCCGAACAGACGATCGTACATTTGATGAAAAAAATTAAGGTAATGCTGAAAAACCCCTACTTAACTGCTGCGAGTTCGATCGCCCTTCTCACAATTATTGGCGGATGTGCAGCTACTGAATCACCTCAACTTGCATCTCCCTCTCCTGTAACTGAATCACCTCAACTTGCATCTCCCTCTCTTGTAGCTGAATCTTCCCCGCCGCCAGTTAAACCAAGTCAGCCTCAGCCCTTAATAGTCTCTGCTACCAATCCCGAAACCCCCACAAATACCAAAATCCAGCAATATCTCAACGGGTTGGCAGCCCAAGGTTTTGCCAAAGAAAACCAAGGCGTCTGGATACAATCTGGCAATACTTTGCTAGCCAATCACCAAGGTACAGTTCCTCTGTCAGCCGCTTCTATTACCAAAGTAGCAACATCTCTGGTAGCACTGCAAGAATTCGGGCCCGAACATGAATTTATCACCTTAATTGGTACAACTGGAAAAATTGAAAACGGCGTATTAAAAGGCAATTTAATTGTACAGGGAAACGCCGACCCGTTGTTTGTATGGGAAGAGGCGATCGCCCTCGGTAACGCCTTAAATCAAAAAGGGATCAAGCGAGTCAGTGGCAATTTGATAATTGTCGATAAGTTTTACATGAACTTTGAACTCGATCCCCTCAAATCTGGAGAATTGCTCAAACAAGGATTGAACAGTCAAATCTGGGCCAGCGAAGCCGCCGCCCAGTATCAAACCCTGCCTCCCAATACGCCGAAACCCCAAATAGCCATTGAGGGTACTGTACAAGTTTTGCCAGCATCTCCCAACGATGTGCAGCCTTTAGTCAAACATTATTCTTTGCCCCTTACCGAACTGATCAAAAAAATGAATCAGTACAGCAACAATCTCATGGCAGATATGCTAGCTGATACTGTCGGCGGCGCCAAAACAGTCGCGCAAAAAGCAGCAGCAGCAACCGGAGTTCCTCCCGCAGAAATTCAACTCGTCAACGGTTCGGGATTGAGCGAAGAAAATCTCATTTCTCCCCGGGCTGCTTGCGCGTTATTTATAGCTTTAGAACGCTATCTTGAACCTTACAGCATGACAGTTGCGGATGTCTTAACTGTAGTTGGGAAAGATCAAGGAATACTGGCAGAACGGGCGCTTCCCAAATTAGCAGTAGTCAAATCTGGCACGTTGGATAATGTTAGCGCTTTGGGCGGAGCCCTGCCAACTCAAAAACAAGAAACTGTGTGGTTTGTGATTATGAATGGAGGGGCAAATGTCGAGACATTTCGCACTCAGCAAGAGGTTTTGCTGAAAAGCTTTTTGAATGAGTGGGGAAGTGTCCAAGTTTCGCCGCCGGAATTAACGCCAAATCCTGCTAGAAGTAGTAAGGTATCTCGCAGCGAAATTGTTCAATAAGCTGTTGTGCATTGAAATTGTATATTCCGGGCGAGCTCGCGTGCCCACCCCACAAGAGAGTTTATAGGGTGCGTCAGCACAGAAATTTTAAATTTTCAGCTAAAATAATGCAAGCTGATGCACCCTAGGAGTACAAACTAATTTAATCAGGTGTTTTGGCCCTAGCGACTACAATGCCGATCGCACTTTCGACTCTCCTAATATATCTCTGCAAGTCGTAAGCAACTGTCACCTCCCCAGCCGGCGAAGCGTGAATTAAGCCCATATTGCCGTCAGCATTGCGGTAAACTAAACCCGTGTGCGTGACATCCAATCCTTTAACATCCGTAGCTACTGCTACAATATCCCCTGGTTTTAACTGAGAATAAACACTTTTTATCCGATTTGTCGGAATGTAATTAACAGTAGTTTTTGCTAATTCTGCTTCTTGGCTGACTATGCACTGATAAGTTGCTTCGTCTTTGACCATTTGCGGGTAACTGCTGCGGTGCTGGCTCATGAAATTTAGTGTTTTATTCATGGACACTCCGCCTAATTCAGCCGTGATATTTTCTACTGTTTGCCGTTTTTGATTGTCGTTAATCCAGTCGGAAAAATAGTGCAATCTGCTGCAATAACCGTTGATTTTACCGTTTAAATACCGCTGTTCTTCTATGCGATTTACAAAATTTTGATAGTCGTAATCTTGTACTGCTACGCCCCTCGCGATCGCCAAAACGGTTTCAACAAACAAAACGCAATCAAATTTATTCAAAGTTATGAGCAACTTTTCTTCGCCGGATTTGTCCAGTAAACCTGCGGCGTAGGGCTTTCCTAGGAAATTATCGGCGATCGCCTGGACGATTTCTCCCATCGAGCGATCGTGCAAATTTTGTTGTTTTGCATACTGTACAACCTTTTCAAAACGTGCTATGTCTTCAGGTTGTGCAACGGTTTCTCTCTCCGTATTATTTGAGTCCGAGCGTCTCGCCAGCACCTTCAGCAATTCGGAATAGGAAATTTCCGCTAAATTGTTGAAGTCCCAAAACATACTCGGAAAACTGGAAACAGTTTGGTTGTTTGTTATTTCCAGATTTTCGCTTTTTCCCGTCAAGGAAAACGCTAAATCCGCGCCCTGTCCTGCTGTTTGTCGCTCGACAACATATCCCGTAGCAGATTGAGACTGAAATGCCCAAACATCAGGTATCAAAGAGTTATTCACGCCGACGATCGCAAATCCCAAAACAGCCAGACTCCAAAAATTTCTCATGTTTTTCAAAGGATTTTGCTTCAACTCAGTGCTATCCTGAAAATTTTACAATTACATTTTACAATTACTAGAAGTCTCAATCAGCCTAGTAGACCGATAAAATTGGCAACAGCGGACTAGATCGATACACTTGTCATTTAGATGCCGCCCTATTATAAACTGATCGTGCGAGTTTGATAGCACAAAACTGTAATGCAAGTAGAACGCCGACCCCGCCCCATCGGGCCCCAACGCCCAATCGACTCCCGACGCCAAAGCACCGAGCGTCCAGTCCAGTCGCGACGCCAAAGCACCGAGCGCCCAGTCCCATCTCGTCGCCCAATCCAGACCCGACGCCCCATAGACCTCTTGCAAAAGTCGCTCTCAATTCTTGAAATTATCTGGGTTAATCTGCGTTCATCTCCCTTGTATCTGCGGTTGACCGATCGAGCAAAGATTCATGCAACAGGTCTAATCCAATCCCGACCCCATAGCAGCCAGAGCCCAGTCGGACGCCGACGCCAAAGCAGCGAACGCCCAGTGCCATCTCGTCGCCGAGTGAGGACGAAATTTTCTCGGCTAAAATACCGTAACATTTTGTGTTTAATCGCCGGGGCGATCGCGATCGGTTGGATTGTCACAATACCGTTCAGAATTCGCCGTCCCCCAGAACCGCCAGTCATCTTGGCTCAACAGGCCGTCTCGCCTCAAGAAGCACTCTCGCCTCCAACAATTGAACCATCGGAAAATTTAGCCGATCGTCAAAGCGAGCCTACCTTTAGCTACAACATCAAAACACCTCCCAATCCAGTTTACTCTCAAGAATTGCAAGGGATTGTTGATGAAGCTGTGAAGATTGCAACCAGCAAAGGACTGCCTGCTGACCGGCTATCAATTAGCTTATTGGATGTCAGCAATTCCAAAACTCACACCTTTGCCGGATATCAAAATCAAACTCTCCGATTTCCCGCTAGCGTTGCCAAGTTATTTTGGATGGCAGCCTTTTACTCAGCCATAGAAAAAGGCATCATTACGCAAAGAGAATCTGCCTTTAAAAACGACCTCGAACAAATGATTCGCGTCTCCAACAACGATGCTGCCAGCCGACTTTTAGACAAAATCACCGATACAAAATCCGGCGGCAGGCTCGCAGGAGAAGAGTTGCAAACCTGGCTGAAAAAGCGCACTCAAATTAACACATTTTTCCAGTCTGCCGGCTACAATGATCTTCGTATAAGCACCAAAAATTATCCCATATACTATTTAAGACAAGAAGGACCAATCGGTCGCGATTTGCAATTGCGGGGCGATGCTTCTCAGCCGATTCGCAATCAAGTAACTACCGACCAAGCCGCCAGATTAATATATGAAATCTATACTAGACAAGCCGTTTCCAGCGTCGCCAGCCGCAAAATGGCTTACTTGCTAACGAGAGACTTAGACCCCAAGGCGTGGAAAAATGACCCTAGCAATTCGATACAAGGATTTCTGGGCGAATCTTTACCAACTAATATTTATTTTGGTTCCAAAGTAGGCTATACTTCCAAATCCCGCAGCGAAGCGGCCTTTGTCAGAACTTTAGACGATCGCGCGATTTATATCTTAGTTGTTTTTGCAGACGATCCGGCTTATGCCAAGGACGAAACAGCATTTCCGGCCATTTCCCGATACGTTTTCGATCGGCTAAACGCTCGTGGTCCCAGCACTTTGCAGTGATATGGAGTAGGGCCTGTTGAATGTTGACTATTAGTTGAAAAACTGAAGAATGGTTGATATCAAATCCGGTTGCATCGGAATTATTCATCTCTCTGTTCTCTTCCTCTGTATTCTCTGCATCAAGATTGTTTTAATCATTCCAATGCAACCGGATTTGATATGAGTGTTGAATGTTAACTCGATTTTATAGCAACCGCGCCCGACGTTTAGGACGTTGTTAATGGCTGAAACGATTGATTTTATTGCTTCTTCCTTCTTCCTTCTGCTATACAATTTCGGCGCAGTCAGAAGTGAGATTACGCACAAACAACGGTTTCTGCGAAAAATGGGCACTGGCGACCAAAAAAACCAATTTCTTGACCACAAATCTAGGATTTTAGGTAAAACCCGCAGCAAGAAACCCAGTTTCTTATATCCTGTGAGTAAGTCCTAATTAGATTTGTAGTTAGGAAGTTGTTTGTCTCCCGTCGGTCGATCGCTAACTCTAAACTATGAGTTAAACAATTGATTGACCTGACACAATTTAACTGGGGCGAAAGGATTCGAACCTCTGAATGGCGGGACCAAAACCCGCTGCCTTACCACTTGGCGACGCCCCAACGTCTTAACCTTCACTATCTTAACATTCAAACACAGCAATCTGTCAAGCATTTTGACAAGAAAATTTTAAAAATGTTTTTGGAAGCGATCGCCCGCAGGTTTATGCTCTGATCGCACGGGGGCGAGCTACCGGAATTTCAATCCTGAAATCCGCTCCCTGTCCTGGTTTCGAGATACAGTTCAAGCTTCCTCCGTGTTTTTCCACCACAATCTGGTAGCTAATAGACAAGCCGAGTCCCGTACCCTTGCCCACAGGTTTAGTGGTAAAGAAAGGGTCAAACAAGTGGCATTTAGCTTTTTCGGCCAATCCGGGCCCGCTGTCTTGAATCCGAATCACCACAACTTGACCGCTTGACTTTCCTGACTCATCAGCCTCCGAGTTTGGGTTCACCACCGCCGTCGAGATTTTGATCGTCTTGGGTGGAGGCTGATTTTCCAAAGAGTCGATCGCATTCGCCAAAATATTCATAAATACTTGGTTGAGCTGTCCGGGATAGCACTCTACCTTCGGCAAGTTACCGTAGTCTTTAATTACCTCAATTCCCGGTATTAGTCCATTTGACTTGAAGCGGCTCTGCAAAATCAGCAGCGTGCTGTCAATCCCTTCGTGAATGTCCACCAGCTTCATCTCTGCTTCGTCGTGCCGCGCGAAGTTCCGCAGAGACAGGACAATTTGGCGGATGCGTTCAGTTCCCATCTCTATTGAAGACAGAATTTTCAGCAAATCCGGCACTATGAAATCAACATCGATTTCTTCGCTTTTGTCGAGAATTTCGGGGCAAGGCTCCGGGTAATGCTTTTGATACAAGTGCAGTAAATCCAGCAGATTTTTCATGTACTGCTTGCAATAAGTCAAGTTGCCGTAAATAAAATTAACCGGATTGTTAATTTCATGGGCGACGCCGGCGACCATTTGACCGAGAGAGGACATTTTTTCGTTTTGGATGAGCTGAGCTTCTTTCTGCTGCAACTGCTGCAAAGTTTCCGTCAGTTGGCGGGCTTGAGTTTGGGCGGCTAAGGCTGCCGCGCGGGTTTGGGCGTAGAGTTCGGCTTGGTCGATCGCGATCGCCAGTTGATCCACCACCGCTTGCAGCAATTCCACTTCGCTCGTCGCCCAGGAACGGTGGCTGCTGTAATGGTTGCAAACTACAGCCCCCATTTGACCGGAGCGAGTCTTGAGCGGCAGCAGCAGGTTAGAAACAATCCCGATACTGGTCAAAAAATCTCGCGTCGGCTGTTCGATGCAGAGTGCTGTTGCCGCGTCGCCAATCCGGAGCGTTTGGCGGTGGCAAATTTTCTCGGCCAGCAGGGTTACTTGTTCGATCGGGTATTCTGTAAGCCGGTCTTTCACTTCGGGATTTGCCGCCTCGTGGGTGATTGCAAAGCTTGGCTGCCCGTCTCGCGAGATGGAGTACCATAAAAAGTAGCACTGGTCAACCTGTAACAAGCTGCGAATTTCGTTGACAGCCGTATCTAAAATTTTGTCGAGGTCGAGGGAATTTCGCATCTGGCTGGCGAGGCCGAACAGCAAGCCTTCCCGGCGGCTCAACAATTCTTCTCGGGCTGTGACGCGATCAATCGCCACGGCGATGGCGTTAGTCATGCAGCCGAGAACTTCTAGCGCTCCCTCGCTTGCCAAAGCGCTACTGCACAGAGCCATCACTCCCACCAGTCGCTCTTCCACAATCAGCGGATAGGCAATGGTGCACAGAGACGGGTTCGACAGTAGGCACACAGGAGCCGTTTGGAGGTTTCCCGCTTCTGTTCGCAGCCAATCTTCTATTTCCGGTGCCCACTCTTGGCTGCTAAGTCCTGAATTGGCCTGCAATTCTAACCGCTCTGTCTGCAAGTTAAAAGTCCAGATGCTCACCCCTGTGGCGTCGAGGTACTCTACCATTGCCTCGGTGCAGCGGTTGAGGATGACCGATATTTTCCCGCCTTGTCCGAGGGCTGCACCGACTTTAGCTTGCAGGGTTCCCAAGCGCGATCGCTCTTGTAGGGACGCTGCCGTTAGTTGGCGATCGGAGGTGTCGCGGGGGCCGGCAACGATTTCTCGGATTTGTTGGGTATCGTCCGCGTGCCCGATGCCCGCTGAAGCTTCCCACACATATTGAGATTTGCCTGTTTCCCCCAGCGTTGGGATCTCTTTTGTGCCGTATATTCTCCTGCTACTCTGTGGCGTATGTACCGCACACAAGCTGTCGCGGTTCGAGTCACGAACTAACTCCGAGACTTGCTGGCTGTCCGAGCTAATATCTTCTACCTCTGGCAACTGTTTTTGAGCTTTGACTAATTGCCAGCGCAACTCCACCAAACTCGCAACTTGCCGGCTCAAAGCTTGCAGACCTTCTATCGTTTCTTTTGTCAAGTCTCGCGGCACCGAGTCCATGACGGATAGCACTCCCAGCACCTGCCCCTCAGAGCTAACAACTGGGATTCCGGCGTAAAATTTCACGAAGGGGTAGAAAACGATCAGCGGATGATCGCCAAATCTCATATCTGTGGAAGCGTCTCGAACAATGGCGGCAGGCAGTTCTTTAAAGGAATTTATAGGAAGTTCGATCGCAAATTCGGGAGCAACGGGCGGTTGTTGCAGGGAAATTGCCCGGTCAAATTCCGAGTTTGAGTTTGAACTCTGGGCGAAATCTTCGGGAGTTGGGTCTAGGGCGCGATCGCAAAAATTCAGGTAACGCTGGGTCAAATTTTGATCGATACCTAACTGCGACTTCAACCAGTGGCGGTTACCGTCAATCAAGCTCAAGAAAGCAATAGGACTTCGGCTGATATGAGCTGCCAAACCAACCAAACTGTCCAAGCAAGCCTCTGGATCAGAGCCAAGAAGCTGATACAAATCAATGTTATGAAGCTTGAACACTTTTTTACCAAGAGGCAAGGGTGCTTTCATCATGTGTAACTGCCCGTTTAGTTGCTGGCAACCGCCCTTCTCAATACTTCCCTTGAAAAACAAGCTATGAATTCTGTGCTGGGAGACTCGGGGCGCAAGTTCGGCGCAGGTTGCTTGCGCCAAATTCAGACTAACCTCTTGACTGATCGGGAAACTTTTGAGTTATCGGAGTTAGAGCACCCCAGATCTAAGACTATATAAATTATACTTCCAGTTGACTATGCTTTTGAATACCTCCGGCTCTCTAAATCTAAGAGCCTCTGTTGGGAGGAAGCAGCTTTCCAAAATATATGACTATTGCTTACCTAGAATTTTTTTATCAGTTTAATTGTATTTTAACAGACTTGTCTAATCGTGGGTAGCTGGCTTGCTGGTAGATTTAAATCAGGGGTTTGTGCCACAATACCAGTGTCCTTTACCGAGCTGTGCCTTAGCCGGTAGTTCAACTACAGTTAGGAGATGAATTACAAAAGATTGGTAAGATGTTAAACTTTGTAACAATAGTTGTTCAAACTCGACCTTTTAGGGTTTCTGGGCCCTGATGCACATTTTGCAACTGTTGTAATTGCCGATCGACCACTCTCCCAATCCCTTTTTTCGAGTTTGAGGTAAAAAAACAGGGGTAAAGTTTCAACTAACTCTCCAACGGAGTTGACAATTATTGGGTAGAGGCAACTCTCAAAAAATAACTGAACGAAGTATGTTTTGTATTTTCAAGAACTATAAATAAACAGGGAGAAGAATATGTCTGCAAGTAGCAGTCAAGTACCAACTATTTTGGCAGTTGATGATAGCGTCGTGATGCAAGGACTTGTTAAACAGGCCTTAAGCAAAGAGTTTCGAGTTCTCGTAACCGACAATGCAGTGGATGCTTTGTCAACGATTTATCACGAACAAATTTCTGTTTTGTTGCTGGATGTTTCGATGCCTGGAATTGACGGATTGGAACTCTGCCGCACGGTGCGGAGCTTGCCTCAGTTTCAGAATTTGCCGATCGTAATGCTGACAGCGCGAGATGGAGCCTTTGATAAGGTACAGGGGCGTTTGGCGGGAGCAACAGAGTATTTAACTAAGCCGTTTGATGCTGATAAGTTGCGCGAGGTAATTGGTAAGTTTATCAAAATCAAATAATCGGACTTAGGAAAAGAAATCAATTTTGAGTAATTAATGAAGTAATTTGAGTAATTAATGAACTAAAAAGTTGCGATCGCGCTCTGTGATCCTCGACTTCTTTAACAAGTCGAGGGGCGGGCCCTTCTGCACTATTTGCGAGGTAAGTCCTAAATTTTTAATTTAGCCAAGAGTAGGGGGGCGATCGCACTGACAGGTAGAACATATTGGGCGGCACCGAGGGCGATCGCCTCCTTGGGCATTCCGAAGACAATGCAGCTAGCTTCGTCTTGGGCGATTGTCAACCCCCCTTCTCTGGCGATCGCCAACATTCCGTCAGCACCATCTCTACCCATTCCTGTCAGCAAAACCCCCGCTGCTGCCCGACTATAAAAATTAGCTACCGACTTAAATGTCACCGTTACAGAAGGGCAGTGTCCCGCAGCATGAGCAGCTTCTGAATAAACAAATCGCCCTTGAGCGTCCAATTCTAAATGACGCTTTTCTGGCGGGAAATAAACAGTTCCTGCTTGTGGCAATTCTCCAAAAGCAGCTATCTTAACAGGCAGTTTCGATTCATAACCCAGCCAATCAACTAATCCTTGCAAAAAACCTTCACTGATGTGCTGGACACAAATTATAGGCACTGGAAAACTAGCGGGAAGTTTAGAAATAATCGCGTACAGTGCTTGCGGCCCGCCTGTTGAAGCCCCTATAGCCAATACTTTAATAGTTGAAAATTTAACATTTTCGTTGGAGAATTTGTAATTAGGAACTGGTGCTTGGTTGATTTTTACTATTTGATTATTATCTTCTGTTGGCATCTTTTTTTGATGCCGTGTAAATACTTTAACTCCTGAGAGTATTTTCACCTTAGCTATTAATTGATTTGCTAGGCGAGCGTAATCAGAGACCAACCCGCCAATCGGTTTCGGAAAAACATCCAATGCACCCGCCTTTAACACTTGAAATACATTCTGAGTATCATTCGCTTGCACTGAAGCACTAATTACTAAAATTGGTAGCGGATATTTCTTCATTACTTCTTCCGTAAATTCTAACCCGTTCATTGGCGCCATGTCCAAATCCGTACAGATTACTTGGGGCTGAAGTTTGGGGATTAATTCTAGTCCTTCTAATCCGTTGCAAGCGGTTCCTACAACTTGGATGTCTGGCGAGGACTCAAAAATTCGTTTGAGGACGAGCGTAACTACTGGAGAATCTTCAACTAACAATAGTTTAATGGGCGATAACATCAGTTTGCTGGGAAATGGGGAATGGGGAATCGGAAATGGGAAATGGGGAATCGGGCACTTGTGCTAACCTTCGACTTACTTCCCTTCGGCGAAGCTTAGCAGGCAAGGCGCCCAGGGCGAGTGGCTAGCTCAGCACGAGTCGCTCAGTAACCGCGTAGTCAAAGTATTGGGCATTGGGCATCGATGCACGGGTAATGGTGAACTAGGCACTTGATATTGAGCTGTGCTAATTGGTAGTAAATAACAAATGCCTCATAACCAAGGAGTAATGACTTATGACTAAACTAACCTTTTTAGTGTCTCTACCAACACATCTTGATTGAAAGTACCTTTAGGAATATAAGCATTCGCCCCCGCATCAGCCCCTCTTTTTCTATCTTCATCCGATGCCAAGGATGTCACTAAAATTATCGGCAACTCACTGTATTCTTTTTGCTCCCGAATCTTAATAGTCAGAGCCAAACCATCTAAATTTGGCATTTGTATGTCAGAAATCACAGCATCAAAATCGCGAGTTTTTAATTTATGGAAAGCATCCAATCCGTCTACTGCAGTCACAACTTCGTAACCCGCACCTTCCAGGATGCGCTTTTCTTGAGTGCGCGTGGCGATCGAGTCTTCTGCTAATAGTATAACTTGCTTTCTACTGGCCGTCTCAAGTTGCGATCGCGCACCAGAAACCCCACGGGACGAAACTTGCTGGCGTACAGATTTTATCAAATCGTGGGGATTGAGTACCATGCAAACTTCCCCTGTACCGAGAATTGTGGCACCCGAAACATTTCGCACCCGTTTCAGCAATTGACTTTGAGGTTTCATCACAACATCCTGTTCGTCTATCAAAGCATCTACAAATAATCCCAATCTTTCCTCCCCAACTTTTAAAACAATACAAGGCATTTTTGAAGAAGTTGAATTTCGGAAGTAGTTGTGATTTTTTCTCAGAATTTCGCTTCCGGTTTCCTGTCTCAAGTACCTATTTTTGTCCCACCATTTTCTATTGTTTAATTCTAGTAAATCTGTCAGATGAGCCACTGACAGAGGCTGACCATTGGAAAGTATAGTTTCCTTACCTTCTATAGCAAATATCTCCGACTGAGCCACCTGTTGTGCCGTGTCTACAAACTCGACTGGCAGAGCATAAGGAATGTCTTCAACGAGGACAATTAATACATTTGCTGTAGCTAAAGACGTGCTGATTTGCAGCCTCAAAGTGCATCCTTTTCCCGGTAAAGACTCTACTTGAATACTACCTTTTAGGGCTTCAACATTAGTGCGAACTACATCTAAACCCACCCCGCGACCCGATACTTCGGTAACAAATTTCTTGGTTGAAAAACCTGGAGTAAAAATTAAAGCTTGTACTTGAGTTTCGGTCATCTCTGCCAGTTGTTCAAGCGTACAAATATTACGTTTTACAGCAGTTTGTTTAATGCTCTCTAGATTTAGTCCCCGGCCATCATCAGCAACTTCAATAATAATATTGCTAGCAATATTATAGCCTTTAATTCGGAGAGTTGCCACGGGAGGTTTACCTAGTTTTTTCCGCTCCTCAACAGTTTCAATGCCGTGGTCGATCGCATTTCTAATCATGTGCATTAAAGGGTCTTTCATTTCCTCTAAAATGCGTTTATCTGCTGTAGTTTCGCCTCCTTCAATCACTAATGTAACTTCTTTACCTTCCCGTTTTGCTAAGTCTCGAACAGTTCGAGGAAATAAATTAAAAATAGTAGACAAAGGCAGCAGTCTCAGAGTGCGAATTCCTGATTCTAGTGCCTCAGCGATTAATTCGAGTCTGGCAGTATCTTCATAAACTCGATTTCTCAAGCGGTTGACTAAAGTTCCGAGACGTTCTAAACGTTCTTCTGTACGTTGATAGTAATCCTGCAATTGGCTAAATTTACCGTTGGCTTTTATACCGTTTTCATCTATTTGCATCCGATCAACAGTCAAGCTCGTTACAAAATATTCTCGGCTCCACTCTTCCCACAAAGTTGTAATTTGTTCGATCTCTGCAACTCGGTGTCCTAGCCGAGTTTTTGTGACAGTAAGTTCCCCTGCTTGAGTCATTAAATCGTCTAAATTTTGAGTAGCAACGCGAATGGTTTCAATGCGGTAAGATGAGGTTGATGATGCAGTAACTGCCGACTGCAAAGCCGACTCAGTGGCGCGCCCAGAAGGTGCAGGCAAGTTTTGAGCTTGCAGTAGAAATTCGGGCTTGGATTGTAGGGGTGGTAAAAAAGAGGAATTTTTCTCTAAGTTAAGGAATTCAGAAGTTTCAACATTTGTTTCTAGTTCTTGGGTAGCAGGCTCAGTAAATTGCAGTTCTACCAACGGTTGTTCTGGTACTTGTGAAGATGAGGAATCTAATATTGAGGCTGCTGCCTGTGGCTGTGACTCACTAGAAGCACCCATCATGCTAGCGAGGATGTAAAAAGTATTAACGCCGGAATCTTCGCCGGTAACGGCTTCGTTAACGAGTTTTCGCATGGCGTCTAAACCTTGCGAAAGTCGATCGCTAATATCGGAATTCAGTTGAGTTTCTCCCCGCTTGACATCTCCCAAAATATGCTCCATTTGATGAGCTAAAGATGCTACATCTTTTACGCCTAGCATCCCAGCATCACCTTTAAGAGAATGGGTTTCTCGCAACAATTGTTCTACCTTAGCTAAGTCGCTCGGATGTTGTTCTAAGTACAGCAATCCGTCGTCTAGTTTCTGTAAGTGTTCTTGACTAGCGACTTTAAATACATCTCGAAGTTCTTGATCTTCAATCATCATATATGTTGTTGAGTAATAGGGAATTGAGCATGGCTCATGGGTAATTGGTAATGATAGTTATGTTGAATTATCCGTCGATTGCTAATAACTAATGCCTCATAATTTATGACTAATGACTCATGACTACACTACTTCTTTAAGATTAAATGCAGCTTCTGTGAGTTGTTGAGTACCGATTTTTACTTGAGTAATGCCGCTGACTGTTTGAGACGCTGATTCCTTCATAGAAATCATCGCATCACCTACTTGCTGAATCGCGATCGCCTGCTGTTTAACATTAAATGAAATTTGCTGGTTGCTAGCAAACACCAGATTGCAAGCTTCCCTTACACCCGTAAAAGCTTCTGCCGTATCTTGTGCTGTTTTTACCCCTTCTGCAACCGTTTTGCGACTATCTTCAGTTGCTTTCACCGTTGAGTCGATCGCGCCCTTAATTTCTGGAATAATACCATTAATCTTTTGTGCTGCTTGTTGGCTTTCATCTGCTAACTTACGAATTTCGCTTGCTACCACCGCAAAACCTTTACCGTACTCGCCGGCTCTGACTGCTTCGACAGCGGCGTTGAGAGCCAGCATATTAGTTTGACTGGCTAAATCGCTAACCAAACTTGCGAGAGTCGATATATTGCCAATCTGACTCGTGCTGTCGTCGAGTCGATGATTTTGCTGAGAAATTGCCACCACAGCTTCTCTAAGATTCAGCATTTGATTGAGAGTTAGATCTACCTTTTTAGTGCCTTCTTCGGCTAGATTTAAAGCTTGGCGAGCGGCAATGGCAACAGACTCAGCTTGCTCGGCTGTTTGCTGAGAAGATCTCCCCAAATTTTCTAGAGTTATAGTTGTTTGATTAACCGAAACAAATTGCCTATCTGCTATTTGCTCTTGCCGGCTCATATTAGATTCTATTTCCAGGGAAAATGACGAGATTTGGTAAATCAGCCCCCGAATGAGAGCAACAATCTTTTGCAGAAAAAACCATCCAAATCCCAGCACCACAGCCAGAGAAACCATAGCAATAATCGCTGCTATCTTTTGAAGATCGTCAATAGAATTGAATAGCAATTTTTTGGGTGAAGTATCCACAACTACTAAAAATTTCTTGGTATTTTTTTGGCTGGGAAAAACTGTATTATAGCTAATCACTAGATCCCTATTCTCAATATTTCCCTCGCCACCTGAGATTATTTTAGCAACAATGCCTGCTGAATAATCATTTTTGACATTTTCCTTGGTTTTTAGTTCTAATCCCCATGCTTTTTTAGGATTGGGATGAGCCAGATAATACCCATCTTGGTTTAAGATAAAAGATTGATCTGATAATTCATGATTAAAATTTTTAACCCTATCGATCAGAGTGCTACCCAGAGCATTGCTAATCAAAATACCTTGTCTTTCTCCTTTGGAATTAAAAATTGGAGTTGCGTAGCGAATTGTTGGCTTGTAAGGAATTTCTATTTTCCCCCTTTCCTGATTTAGCTCTAAAGAAGACACATAGACTTCTCCTGATTTTAGCTTCTTAGTTGCCATAAAGTAATCTCTGTCTGCTTTATTTTGTAGTTGAGAATCTGGAATAACTTTAATATTTGTGCCGTCAGAATCTACGCGCACGATCTCCTTACCGCTGTTATCTATGTAACGCAATTGCATATAATATGACTTGGCTTCCATCAGGGATAAAAATGTGAGTTGCATTCGATAAACCCAATCTTTATAAGTTGAATTAGTTTGTTTATCTACTCCATTTCCTTCTCTAGCTCTAATCATTCCCTGGACTGGGGGAGTTTTACGAAGAAACAAAATATCAGCTCTCAGATTTTCAAATTTGTTAATCATTTGATTTGCGGTGGAATCAACACTGTCACTAAGGGTTATTAATGCTAAATTTTGTAATGCTTCTGTTGAAGAAGAAATTCCATACCAACCAACAATAGATACTGGAATCAATGTACTTAAAATTAGGAGGAGGAGCAGTCGGTTTTGCATTTTTTGGAAAAATTTGTTCATCAGTGGTTACGGGGAATTGGTTACTGGTAACTTGTACGCTCGCATAGTCTAAGTATTGGGAATTGGGAAATTGTACGCTCGCTTAGCCCAAGTATTGGGAATTGGGAAATTGTACGCTCGCTTAGCCCAAGTATTGGGAATTGAGAAATTGTACGCTCGCTTAGCCCAAGTATGGGTAATTGGGAATTTTGGTAGTAAAGTAAAAATAACAACTCCCAAATAATAACTTACAACTAACTACACTGCTGATTTGAAATTAGGTTCTGATTGGCCAAGAAACAAGTTATTACTCCCGTTAATATCGCTGGAATTGTAGCGAGGCCGATCGCCACAGCCATTGATTTAATTTTTAAGGATATATTTTTTTCGCATTTTTTGGGAACTATTTATAATTCATCGATCTCCTACAAAACTGCTTTCAAATCTAAGGCTGCTTCATTCAATTTTTGAGTACCGACTTTAGTTTGACTGATACCGCAAGCGGTTTGGGCTGCGGCTTGATTGAGAGAGTTCATAGCTTGCACTACCTGTTCGATCGCGATCGATTGCTGTTTGGCATTCAGCGAAATTTGCTGAGAACTCAAAACCACATTGTTAATGGCATTGGCAACTCCTGCAAATGCCGCTGCGGTTTCTGAGGCAATATTCACGCCAGACTCCACTGTTTTAGTTCCTTCATCTGTTACCATTACTGTTGAGTTAATCGCCTTTTGAATATCAGCAACTAATAGATTAATTTGGGCTCCTGATTTTTTACTGCGATCGGCAAGTTTGCGAATTTCTGACGCCACCACGCCAAACCCCTTACCGTGTTCTCCCGCCCGCACTGCTTCAACAGCAGCATTGAGTGCTAACATATTAGTTTGATTGGCCAAATCGCTAACTACAGTTGAGATATTACCAATGTGATCTGTTTGTTCACTCAACTCTATAATTTGTCCTTGGATATCCTGAACTTTAGTTTTCAGAGTTGCCATTGCTTCTAAAGTTTGTTCTACAGCTTTTGTGCCACCTCCAGCTAAATTCAAAGCTTGCATTGCTTGAACCACGGCGGTTTCTATTTGCTGTGATGTCGCCCTAGAAGAGGCTCCCAATTCGTCCATTGTAGTAGTAGTTTGATTTACTGAAGCTGCTTGCTGACTTGCCATCCGTTCCTGTTCTTCGACGGTGGCTGCAATCTCAGTGGAAGAAGCGGCGATCGAGCTAATTGCGCGATCGATAGTTTGGGCAATTCCTGATGAAATCAGCCAAGCTATAACCGCACCTAACACCAATAAAAACACGGAACCAAATACCAATGCCGATATCAAGAAAACTAAGGATTGCTTCGTTTTTTCTGTAGCTTGCTTAATCGCTTTTACTTCTACTGCGCGAAATTGCTTATTTACTTCCACAAATTCATCCACAAATCGTGTCTGTTTTCCGGTGTTAAAGAGAGCTAATGCTGCGGTTCTATTATTTTTTTGTAATAAAGCAACTATTTCGTTAGAACCGTCATAATATTCGTTGCATAGCTCTAGCATCTTCTCTAAACGCATTCTCTGTTCAGGGTTTTCCATCTTCAACTCCGCACTCTTCCCCGACTCACGAGCTAATTCTCCACCAGTCTTAAAATCATTTAAAAACTGCGGATTTTTATTGATTAAATACCCGCGCATCCCCCGTACCATTTGTTCAGCACCTGCGGACATATCATTTGTGTGTCTGAGCACATTTTCGATCCTTTCTACTTCTGCAAAATTATTTAACACCTGATTAGTAGTTGTATAAACGAGCACGGGAAAACCCAAGTATATAGTTGCGGGCGCTACATAAGCCAGCAGCATTCTATTTCTAATATTTAATTTTACTAACTTAGAAAACATATTTTTCTCCTTAATTTATGCACGTGCATACGCGAATTAAATTGCTTACTCACATCTTGCTTTAAAAGCAGATTTTGTATAACTCAATACGTTTGGGTTAAAACTATTTATTCCTTAGAGATCCCCCTCGCATCCCCCGCATCGTTGCCAGAACTTTGAGTAAGTTCTTGTCCCCAATTGAGAAGGGGGGCTAGGAGGGATCGAGCTTAACTTAACCGTATGGTGGTATAACTAACTTCTTTAGTCCTGGACGCATTTCAAGATAATTATCTCATGCTAAGTCCCGCTCGTTACCCGTTCTGAGCTCTGCGTTGGATCGGGATTGCGAACGAAATGAAGCATCAAGCGAGATGCTTCACTGGACTCATGACAGATATGCTTTGCGTAAGTCCTGTTCTGGATTCAAACCTCTTCATCAACAACTACTCCCCCTTTTGTCAGCAGTTTTTGCAAGTTCAGAATAGCCATCATTTTTTCTCCGTAAATAGCTGTCCCCCGTAGATATTCGCGGTTGGCAGAATGCAGTGCTGCCGGAACAGCAGCAATTTCCGACACATTTAAGTATATAATATCTAAGATTTCGTCAACAACTATACCCGCGACCAAATCGACCACTTCAACAACGATCGCCTTAGAGAGATAATTTGCAGTCTCTAACATATTTAAAGACATATTTAAAACACTGCGAATATCAATTAGCGTCACAATTTCTCCCCGTAAATTTATATTTCCCACTATGCGATCGGGAGTGCAAGGAACCGGAGTTACTTGGTTGATATCAGTAAATTCGCGGACTAGATCTAAATGAATACCAAAGTATTCGCCATTCAAAACAAACACCGCCAGGGACATATTAATTGCAGCATCATTTTCCCCCTCGCCTCGCCGCCTCAAATGATTAGCGCGCGATTGAAAAATTGCTTTTTCTTCCGGGGTAGCCTGCGGGCAAAAAACGTGACGCTTGCTCAAAATTTTAGGAGTTTTACCTAACAATTTTGCACTTATTTGCCCGTGTAAATTTTCCGTCTCTGCCTCACCTGCTGCTTCACTACCTGCATTGCTTGGAGAAACACGCCAGCTTTCCTGTGACTTTTCGGGAGAATATCGAATTAAGTGATCGAGATTCAGCAGCATGATAATATCGGCTTCGCTGCGGGCAAGTCCAGCTACAAAATAATGAGAGGCTTCTGAATTCTCTCGCCCGTAAGATAGCTGCGGAGTGATGGCCTCTTCTGAGAGTTCCTTAACTTCGCGAACTTGATTGACAATTATACCGACTTTCGATTCTTGCCACTCTATGACGATCGTACTATCTGTCACAGAATACTCTTGCCAAACGTATCCAAAACGAAGATTCAGATCCATCACGGGCAGAATTTCGCCCCGAAGGTCGATCGCCCCAACAATATCTTGAGGTGCTTCTGCAATTGCTGTCAACTCCGGCAAAAAGAAAATTTCCCGAACGTAGCAGGCTTCTATACCGCAGAGAAAACCGTTCTGTTCAAAGATAAGATACGGTTTAGTTTCCATATTTTAGTGTACAGTTTCTTTACTGTATAATTTTAACAATTTTTTTTTAACATTCATCAGCACTTGACTAGCTGTCATTTTCCCCTGGGAATCTATGGGAGTGTGGGGCGGTAGTGCTTTCAGGATTTCACAAGATGAATTGTACATTTTAAGAGCTCTTTTTACTTGACCTTCTTTATTGTATATATTCCCTAGTTCTATATAAGCTGAAACAAAAGAGGGACACATATAAATAGTCCTCTTTAATAATTTTTTTGCTATTTCCAATTGTCCCTGTTCTTCAGCAATTTGAGCTTGTAAATAATCAGTATATACTGATCCAGGCTCTACTTTTCTAGCTCGATTACAGTATTCTATTGCCTGAGAATAATTGCCCGCGTTTGCCTGAACTTGAGCGATTAAAAAATAAGCATCAAAATTAGGCCCCTGCAAGTCTATTGCCTCTTGTGCCTTGTTGATGGCCTCAGCATAATCTTGATTTTTAAATAATTTTTTAGCCTCTAAAATTAGCATTTGAGGCGTTTGATTTTGAGTATTTTCTGCTAGTATTTTTTCTGTAACTGACACGGCATTGTTCGGCAAGCCGTCCTTCAGATAGCGAGAGGGCAGCATATTCCCCAGCGGATTACTTATTTTTAATACGGGCGGCATCTCTATCTCTGGAAAATTGCTGTTAGTAGTAAAACGAGGTGGCATAGTTTCCCCTGTTAGCAACTCACCACTATCATCGCCCATAGTATCTGCTTTCGGCAATTCCCGAAATGCCGAGTTGGCTTCCTCTACCGTCGCAACCCTAGACTCTATTTGACAGCCTTCCTCCGGTACTGCATCCCGACGCTGATACACCACGGACTCCGGGAAAATCTTGGGTTCAAACTCGTTCATAATTTGACCATAAACTTCAGCGTGACCGGTCATTAAATACCCTCCAGGTCTCAGGGTGTTGGAAAATTTTTTCAGTACCAGTGAAATATACTTATGTTCAAAATACACAAAAACGTTTCTACACAAAATTAAGTCTATGTTATAAAGATTTTGGTAAATATTAGGAAAGTCATCTGTGATTAAATTTACACAACTAAAATTGACACTTGCGCGCAATTCTAGATTAATTTCCCAATCATTTTGCCTCTGATGAAAATACTGCATTTGTATCTGCGGTTCAACCAAGCGAAACGACCAATGACTGTAAACTCCTCGGGGCGCTTTTTTGATTACTTTTTCATTGATATCTGTACCTAAAATTAATATTTTCCATTGCTCCCAATCAGGAATCAATTGTTTTAAAACAATAGCTAAAGAATAAGGTTCTTCACCGGTGGAGCAGCCCGCACTCCAGATTCGCAGTGTCGGCTGCATTCCCAAGGTTTTGTGCAAGTTTCTTTTCTGCTCTATCAATTCAGGAAAAATTACTCTGTTTAACAGAGCAAACTGTCCTTTATCTCGCATAAAATAACTTTCAGTTGTTGTTAATAGCAATACTAATTTTGCCCATTCATTTTTACTTTCAAAAGTTTTGGCGGTTAAAAGTTTATAATATTTTTCTGGTTCTGCAATTTTTTGTTCTCTCATCCGAGTCATGATTTTATGAGACAAACCCGCTCGATCTTGAGACCTAATTCGCACACCCATCTCAGTAGTAATTAAGTTGATAAATAGCTGAATTATGGAATCATTCATGTCAACTGAGGTAGATTCATTTAATAATTTGGGAAGTGGCAACTTTTACTGAGCTGTTGCTGAGTTTGGGCTGAGCATAGCTGCTAGCCTGCGGCTCGTCGGTTCGCAAAGCAGCAGGGAGCAGAAGGGAAGTGCGTAGCTGAACTATTGGAAATTGGAGAACTTGTAAGCTCGTGTAGTAGAAGTATTGGGAATTGGGAATTGGGGAATTTGGAATTAGAAATCGGGCATTTAGCCGATCGCCTTAACAAGAACAGTGTTACACCACATCATATCAGAAACTTGCCAGCTACTTAAAGGAAAAAGGCAAAAGGTAAAAGACAGAAGCCAGGAAAAAATTATCCCTTCTGCCTTCCACCTTCTGCCTTCAAAGGCACTAATCTCCCACTTTAAGCTGGATATATCCGCAGGCGGCGATTAGGTTCTTCCCCAAAACTGTGGGATTTCAGGTGATAGTGTTCCACAAGTTCGTGCTGCATTTTGCGGACGTTGGGAGAACGGGGCAGGAGTTCCACCGGCTGTCCCTTCGGAATGACAATTTGCTCGACTGCTAAGCGCGTTTCTTCCAGAGCTTCGAGCTCGTCAGAAGAACCGCTGCGGGCGAATAAGGCGAGGTCTGCCACTTCCGGGGTACCGGGGTCATCCATGTCCAACAGCCGCCGCAAAGCTCTCGCTACGTGGGGAATAGTGCCGGCCTTAATTGTGTGCAGGGGAACTTGGCGAGTTTTGGCCAAGTGCCTCAATTTCGACTGGTTCCGAACGTTCGATCGCAAAGCCAAAACCACGTCAGCGCTCTCAATATCCTTTGTCAGCAGCACCGGCAGGTTCAGCGTCGAAATCACCTGTTCGAGCTGGTGGCGAGCTATGCCGTAAGGATAAACGTGGAGGGGCAAATCTTCGCCGTTAGGGCCGAGATTCTGGGAAAAACGTCCGGGCTTAGGTACCGGCTCGACGGACAGGGATTCTTCCAGCAGTTGCTCGAAATACCGAGTCTCAGAAACCGGCGCGCTTTTAGCAGCGAAGTTCTCGCTGGGAGCGGGCATCGGCACCATTTTGCCAGCACTCCGCCACCCTGAGATCGGTGTGACGGGCCGGATTGCCGATACCGCAGCCGGGCCGCTGGAAGCTGCCATCCCCGGAAACCGGGCGGGGGGAGTTGCCGACTCCTGCTCGATAATTATTTCTCCAGTCTCGCTGACGCTTCTGATTTGCTGGTGCGGTTCGCGTCCCCGCAGCAGAGTGTCGATCGCCTCTGCAACTCGCTCGTGTATTACCCAGCGCTCGCGTTCGAGCATTTCGATGGCAATTTCAAAAGTTGGCGGTGCTTTGCGCTCCAAAACCGTCTTTTGAGAACCGCGCCGTCTTGCTTCGTCATCTCCCAGCGTCACCGCTTGGATGCCCCCAATTAAATCTGCCAGAGTTGGATTTTTCATCAAGTTTTCGATCCGGTTCCCGTGGGCGGTACCGACCAACTGCACGCCCCTTTCGGCGATCGTCCGAGCCGCCAAAGCTTCGAGTTCCGTACCGATTTCGTCAATCACGATGACTTGCGGCATATGGTTTTCCACTGCTTCGATCATGACTTGGTGCTGGAGTTCGGGACGGGAAACTTGCATTCTGCGAGCTCTGCCGATCGCTGGGTGGGGAATATCTCCATCTCCGGCAATTTCGTTGGAGGTGTCGATGATTACCACCCGTTTTTCCAAGTCATCGGCGAGCACGCGGGCAATTTCCCGCAGGGCCGTGGTTTTGCCAACACCGGGGCGGCCGAGCATCAAAATTGACTGACCGGTTTCCACTAAATCGCGGATAATGCCGATCGTCCCGAACACAGCGCGGCCCACCCTCAAAGTCAAGCCGATAATCTCGCCGCTGCGGTTGCGAAGGGCGCTAATTCGGTGCAGGGTTTGCTCGATACCGGCTCGGTTGTCGCCGCCGAAGTGGCCGACTCGCTCGATGCAATAGTTGAGGTGTGCCTTGGAAACTGGCGTTTGGGAAAGAGGTTCGGCCAAGGATGGAAAACGAGCTTCAGGTTGGCGGCCCAAATCCATGACAATCTCAATGAGATTGTTGCGCTGCGGGTGCTGCTCTAAGGGCTGCCGGATCTCATCTGGCACGATGTCTAATAATCTGTTGAGGTCGTCTGTAATCTGCATTCGCCTCGATGTGTTCGGTGACGTTTTCAACTTTTTAGTCAGTTGTCAGTTAACAGTTGTCAGTTGCCAGTTGTTTTTTACTTGTAACTAATGACTAATGACTACTGACTACTGACTACTGACTAAAATTCTTTGAGCGGGGAAACTAGAGAACGAGCTAAACTCACGGCCTGTGAGAGAAGTTCTGGGACGGCTTCGAGCTGAGGTAGCCGAGATGTTGGAACTCCGGCTCCTGGCCGCGCGACTGCCACCGGAACGGCATAGGCTCGATCGGTCTGCATTGTTTCTAACTGTTCTAAAATTGGCGATAGCAAAACCCTGGCATAGCTGCCGTAAGCTACACCTGCAATGTATGGGACAGGGGGATCTGACAAATTTTTCCCGCCATCCTTCATCAGTCCCTCGGCTCTCAACTTGCTGACAGTGTGAGCATTAGTGCCGCCTGCAAGTTGCACGTATCCCGGCAACTGGGCAGCCAAAACTTTTTGACCGAGTTTGACCGCGGCTCTAGTCGTTCCTGTTCCGATATCCCCGCTCATTGGCCTACCGTCCGTTTGCCAAATTAGGGGACAAGGAAGGGGGGAAATTATTTGATACAGTGTCCGCAAATAATCAATCAAACCGTCTCCATCGGGGCAACTAATTGCTATTACCTTGAGTTGACCGACCCAGGGAGCTATACTCGACCAAAGTCGCCCAAAATCTGCCTCTCTGCCTACTTGCGTGTGGATTTCTAGGGCGTCCGCACCGGATTGCAAGATTAAAGGTGCGATCGCGGCGGGAGCAGACACGTAAGAACGAGTATAAATTAGTTGGCTCGGACAAATCGGCAGACAGCGACCGCAGCCATAGCATTGCTGGTCTATCACCCCGGAAAAACCACTGCCAGCACTCTGAAAAACTATTGCTTCGGCTGGACATATTTTTTCGCACGGCCGCCAGCAGTCCGCCGGACAATCGGCTGGGTTGAATTCGGCTTTGCGAAAATGCGGGTCTTCCCCATCATTTAAACTCACCATCAGCAACGGCAACCCTTTGCCGCCAAACCTGCGGTTTTGAGTTCTTGCCTGTAATTCGCTGGCCACTTGTAGGGCTTCTTTCGCTGCAGCGACGGCGGCGGGATCGGCCGCGACATCGATACAGTCAGCGCCTGCTAAGGTGTAAGCCAAAGTGAGATTCCGTACAGCAGGCAGGTGTTGAAAGCTCGCCCCACAGATCAGCTTGAACCAATGGCCATCTTTTAATGAGTTTAGGGGATGATAATGTTCTGTCACCCTTATATGCTAATCCTTTGAGCTGAAAATTACTATGTGGAAATTTCTACTTAATTTTAAAATTCAGGCTGATACGAGCTGGAAACGCTACTGATAGGAGTAGCTCTGGTGCTGTTGGCCCTATATGTAGAGTTCGGAGGTAACTATTTTTGAGAAATCTAATTTTTTTGAGAGTGCCTAACGGTGACGCGATTTTCAACTTTGCCGCTCGGCTTTAGTTACGGACAGACTCTCTATCCTATCATACTTGGGTAGATTAGGCAAGAAAAAAGTCAACTAAAGATTTTTTTTGAAGTGACCGTGGAGTGGCAGTAGTTATAAAGTTCGATCGAGCATTGAAACCCATCGACCAACCGCAGATGAACATTCTCCTCCCTGACTCGAAGCTAAATTCATCTGGGTTAATCTGCGATTGGTCGAGCTATACTACTTGCTCAGCCGCTTGTAAACCGTAGCCAAAGCATGGCTATCCCCCACATTTCCCGGAAATAAAACCACTGGTAAATTGGGAAACAGAGGATGATCTGCATCGGTTTTCACCACCGAACAACCGGCAATAATTTGACCGATTTGCCTGACACTTTTCAGCGACAAACCTGTACTCAAAACATCATTAGAAGTAATGCCGCCCTTGCTAATCAAAAACCCGATATCGGCAGGCAGCCCCCGCACGATATCCATCAGTAAAGCAGAAACCGCCTCTCCAAATTTTAACCTAATTTCTGCATTGTCAAATTCGAGTTCCTTGCGGCTGGTATAAATTACAGGCGTTTTGCCATCAGCATGAGAAGTGCGGACTTTTTCGAGAGTTTCATCGAGCATTTGGGTGCGATACTCTGGTGAATCTTCTAACAAGTGAGATACATCTATTTCAATGCTAACTATATTGGGTTCTTTTAACAAGCGCTCCAATTGTTCAGTAGTTTTCTTAACGTGGGAACCAACTATTACTGCACCCGGTTTGCCATCCCTGACGTATTTTGCCATTTCGTCGGCTGCTACTGGCTGCGGGCCGAGGTCAGCTAAGGACGTTAAAATACTCGCCCCGCTGCGGAATAAAAACTTTTTGCCTTGACTGGCTGCCGCGAGAATGTGTTTGGCAAATGTGTCTAAATCGCCTTGGCTTTCGCCGTCAACAACTGCACATTGGTTGTCTTCCATCTCCATCAGTCGATCTAAACTTCCGTAGCGAATGTCTGCGAGTAAAATGCGATCGACTGCATCAGCTTTGATACGACCTTTGGTTTTTTCTTCTACGTAGTCTGGCAGGTAACTGTGACTGTAGCCGAAGACTGAATCTTTGGCAAATTCGGTTTGGTGAACAGGCGTTGCGACGCTGTTAACCATTAGGTAATGCACGCTGTGGCGGGTAATTCTGCCTCCTTCAAAAAAGGCGGGAATTAGAAAATGGGCGTCGAAGGGGCCAAGTTCTTCGGCGATCGCGTCGGTTTCGATGGGATAGTGGCCGCGCAGGGTAGAATCGGAACGGCTAACTATTAGGAAGTCTTGGATTTCTTCGCTGGCGATCGCCCTTTTTAGATTTTGGCACACTTCGCGGGTGACGGAGGCTGCTTTTTCGGGAGTTAGCGATCGAGTATTTGTCAGTATGAAGAAAATCGGGCACTTGTCCCGCAGCCCCAAACGCAGGGTGTCTTCGTCCCAACGTGTCAGCAGCAAGCAACTGTGCACGGTTTGAGAACCAGTCGGATCGTCGTCGAGAACTATAATCTTGGGTTTAACAGAAGACATACTGACCTGGTTGTTAACGTCACCTTTCCAAGATATCGTTACCTGTTACGTAACAGGAAAAAATTTACAATAGTTATGATATTTTTTTCACCATTCTCATAACTTATAATTTGGAGAATGTGTTTGAGTTATATCGGTTCAGTAAGCTGCATATTGCTACGGGGGAAGAGGCGCACGCAGCAGTGTACGCTAGTAAGTTTTGCCATTTTTAAAATTAGCAGCGTTTCGTTCTTGCAACTTTTTCATTTCTGCTTGAACTCCCACGGCTACCTGCAAAGCTTCGTTGAGCAATCGTCCTTGTTCGCTGGCTCGATCGCTAATTTGCAGGGCATTCAAATTTTTTAAGTTATTGGCAAACAATTCAGAGTTAGTAGCGACAAATTTTTTGTTTTCCCTAAGAATTCTTTCAGTTTTCAAAGCTCTAACTAAATCGTCTCTAATTAGCTGCAAAGCTTGAATAACTTTTGCGCGATCGCCGATTTTGACTTCCGCATTGCCAGCATCTTCTATCTTGTCATTAATTTCAATCGCTTTGATTATACCATTATAGCGATCGACATCATCAAAAAGATTGATTAAATGTTGGTTTTGCCGACTGCACCAAATTTTCCAGGCATCCTCCAAGATTAAACCAACTATCGCAGCGAAGTGAAGGACGAACCACCACACATACGCCCTAGGAAATATCGCAACTAGCAGCCAACAACTGATTAGAACCAAAACAATTAAACCGAGTGTTTTCAAAGCTTCGCGGGCAAACTTAGTCGCTGTCGCCGGCCGGTATACGCGATCGGGCCCCGCGCCGGTGAGGTGCTTGAGCTCACCGAGAGTAATTTCTAATCCCTGAATGTCAGCTCGCATAAATCTTTACAAATATATGTTAATTATAAAGTTTTGTAGTAGAACAAAGAGCTCGTCTACAATAAACCTAACACTTTTTTCACCCAAAACTGCACTATGTCCGCACGTCCTATATACCTCGACAATCACGCCACAACCCCCGTAGATCCACGGGTACTTGATGCGATGCTGCCGTATTTCACCGAACAATTCGGCAACGCAGCCAGTATCAACCACGTCTACGGCTGGGAAGCAGAAGCAGCGGTAAAACAGTCACGACAAATCATAGCAGAAGCGATCAATGCTTCTCCTGAAGAAATTGTTTTTACCAGCGGCGCCAGCGAAGCAAATAACTTAGCGATTAAAGGCATCGCTGAAGCTTATTTCAGTAAAGGAAAGCACATTATTACAGTAAAAACCGAACACAATGCAATTCTTGACCCCTGTACCTATTTGCAAAAATTGGGGTTTGACATTACTGTTTTACCGGTGAAAAGCGACGGGCTGATTGATATAGGCGATTTGATCAAAGCGATTCGGGCTGAGACAATTTTAGTTTCAGTGATGACGGCTAACAACGAAATAGGCGTCATCCAGCCGATCGCAGAAATTGCTGCAATTTGTCGCGGAAATGACATTCTTTTTCACACAGATGCGGCACAGGCGATCGGCAAAATTCCCCTCGACGTAGAGGAGATGAATATCGATCTAATGTCCTTGACAGCCCACAAAATTTACGGGCCAAAAGGGATCGGTGCTCTCTACGTGCGCCGCAACAAACCGAGAGTGCAGCTAGCGCCACAAATGCACGGAGGAGGGCACGAACGGGGAATGCGATCGGGCACTCTCTACCCACCGCAAATAGTCGGGTTTGCCAAAGCAGTAGAATTGGCAATTGCAGAAATGCCGTCGGAAACAGAACGAGTGGTTAATTTGCGGCAGCGTTTGTGGGAAAAATTGAGTGAATTGGGCGATGTTTTTCTCAACGGTCACGCTACTAAGAGATTGCCGGGGAATCTCAATATTAGTGTAGCCGGGGTTGACGGTCAAGCGTTGATGTTGGGTTTGCAACCGGCGGCGGCAGTTTCTTCGGGATCTGCTTGCACTTCCGCAAAAATATCTCCCTCTCATGTTTTAGCAGCGATCGGGCGATCGGACAAATTAGCTTATGCTTCAATTCGGTTTGGTATTGGCCGGTTCAATACCGAAGCAGAAATAGATGCAGTCGCCGAACACGCGATCGCAACTATTCAATCTCTCCGACAAGCTCAAAAAGTCAATCAATTTTAGATTTTAGATTTTAGATTTTAGATGGGAGAATTGAAGATTAGGAAGTAGTTTTGAGTTTTGAGTTTTAAATGATTTAACTTAAAACTCAAAACTTTTCCTCTTTTTATCAAGGAGTACAATTGGTATCAACCCCTTACTTAGAACCAAACACCTCGCGCACCCGATAAATCGGTTTTCCCTGCGACTCGTGATAGGTTCGCATCATCACTTCCGCCAGCAAACCAAAACAAAATAACTGCACGCCAGTCAACAGCAAAACCACAGCCAAAATCAGCAAAGGACGATTTCCAATAATTTGACCAAAACCCAATTTTAAGACTGTCAAATAAATTCCTAAAATCGTTCCTAACGTCATAGAACTCAGTCCCAAAAGTCCAAAAACGTGCATCGGTCGAGTCAGGAACTTTTTCATAAAAGAAATAGTTAACAAATCCATCAACACGCGAAAAGTCCGCCAAATTCCGTACTTACTTTGACCGAAACGGCGGGCGTGGTGTCGCACAGGCAGTTCTGCAATTCTCGCCCCTTCAATAAACGCCAAAGCAGGCAAAAAGCGGTGCAATTCGCCGTACAAATTCAAGTCTGCTACCAGCTCGGATTTATAAGCTTTCAAAGAACAGCCGTAGTCGTGCAAAGTCACGCCTGTAACGCGACCAATTAACCAGTTGGCAATTTTAGAAGGAATCAACCGACTAATAGTATTATCCTGCCTATTTTTCCGCCAGCCGCTAACTAAATCGTAGCCTTCATCTAATTTTGCCAACAATAGCGGAATATCAGCCGGGTCATTTTGCAAATCGCCGTCTAGGGTAACAATAGCACGACCGCGAGCGCGATCGAAACCTGCCGACATGGCAGCAGTTTGCCCGTAATTGCGGCGCAAAATTACAGCACAAAGGTCATCGCGAGTGCTGGCTAACTGCTGGAGAAGTTCACCAGAACCGTCCTTAGAACCGTCATCTACACAAATAATTTGATAGCTGAGTCCAGATGGTTGGATAGAAGAGGCGATCGCCTCAATCAAATGAGGCAAACTTTCCACCTCATTATACACCGGCACCACCACTGAAACGTCGAGAACAACTTCAGCGCCAGCCTGCTGTGCAGCCAATTTTTCCAAAAATAATGCAGCGTCCATTTTTTTATTCGATAATATTAACAGTCAACAGTCAACCGTCAACCGTCAACAACTAATTAGGTTGATAACTTGCCACAACTTTACCATATCCCCGCAATTGCTGGTAATAAGCTTGACTGACTAGATCGCCATCGTTCGACAAAACATCGATACCGATACCGTTGCGACCTTGTGCTTTTCCAGAACTGTGAATGTAGCGATTATCTCCGAGATACAATCCTACATGAGTTGCTTTTTCTGGCGTACCAAAAAATACTAAATCCCCCGGTTTTAAAGCACTGATACTAACAGGTTTAGTAAAAGCTTCCTGCTGATAAGCATCCCTCGGCAACCAGATGCCCGCAGCAACAAAAGCAGCTTGCATCAAGCCCGAACAATCATAATTTGGCCCGACTGTACCGCCCCAAAGATAATAATTGGATTGGTTCATAGCCTCGCGAGCGAAAGTAATTACTATTGGTAACTTTTCCTTGATTTGGGCCTCAGAAAGCACCAGAGGATGATACACTGTTTCTGTCGGGTCGAGCAACTCAACATCTCGAATATCCAGCCATCCCGGATAATCATCTTCGCACAGCCGCACCATCACAGCCGTTGTATCCCCCTCAACAACCGAGTCTATGCCATTTTTCTCCCCCTTCATGAGCTGGGGGGGGTCAACTACTCGCAAATGTCGCCCCAGCGCTGCTTGAGTTGCCAATCGATCGCACTTTGGGGAATCGTAAATATTTATGTGCGATCGGGCTCGGTACTCCACAACATCAGATAATTGATAATTGGCCATTGCTAATTGCTCATTGTTTGCTGTTAATTGTTCGCATTTATTGTTCGCATTTAACGATAGATTGCCATTAGCTGCTAGCCGTTAACCGTTAAGCGTCAGCCATTAACCATGACATTTTTTCACAAAGACGAACAATTAGAAACCCTCGGCAGTAGCATTATAGACTCCGCATTGTCAAAATTTACAGGATTAAGTGGCGATCGTACAGCCATTACCTGGATAGTCTACGATCCGCCGGTGCGAGTCAATACAGGCGGCGCCCTGAGTCCAGAAGAATTTTGGAAATATCAACCGCGAGGTTTTAGCGCTAGAGCTTCCGAACGAATTTATCCCGCCAGCATCGTCAAATTATTCTACCTCGTTGCCATCTGGGAATGGGCGCAAAAAGGCATGATTCAAACATCCCCAGAATTACAACGCGCCGTCCGAGATATGATAGTTGATTCCAGCAACGATGCCACCAGTTTAGTAGTAGACGCCCTCACCGGCACCACCAGCGGCCCAGAATTATCACCCGCCCCCTTTGAAACTTGGAAACAGCAGCGAAACATCGTCAACCGTTACTTTCAATCATTGGATTGGCCGGAATTACAAAATATTAACGCCAATCAAAAAACCTGGTGTGACGGCCCCTACGGTCGCGAGCGAGCATTTCTGGGAGAATTAATGGAAAATAGAAATATGCTGACCACAAATGCAGCCGCGCGTTTGGTGCACAGTATAATCGGCGGCGTAGCGGTTTCTGCCCAAGCATCGCAAGAAATGATGGGTTTAATGAAACGCAGTTTAGACCCAGCAAAATTAGAGGCAGATCCCGAAAATCAAGTTACAGGTTTTTTAGGCGGGGGATTGCCAGAATCAGCAAAATTGTGGTCAAAAGCAGGACTGACAAGTCAAGTTCGTCACGATGCTGCTTATATTGAAATATCGGGTTTGCGGCCGTATTTATTGGTTGTATTTACCGAGGGCAAAGAGAATAGCAAGAATGAAGAGATTTTGCCATTTATATCGCGGCAAGTTGTCGAAGCGATGAAAGTGCTTAATTAAACAGTCCTGGACGCCAAACGTGTTTTTCAACACTTTTGGTAGAAGTAATGTGTCCGCTGTCAGCCCGCTTCTTGGTGCGCTCAACCTATTTACGTCATCAAGACCGTTGGCGGTCGGCAATAAACCTAGTTTATTGGTAATCACCTGTTAAAAGAAGAAGATTTAACTATCGTCGCCTAGAAGATTTTGAGCGTTTGAAGGTCTTATTCACCACCTTGAGAGGGCTGCTACTGTACACCCTACAGATAGAGTTTATGTGTAAGTCCTATTTTCTCTGTTTTTCGGCTCCTGGCCCCGAACCACATTACCTCACGAACCTTATTCAGTAAGGGAGATTCTGAAGAACGATAAGACTGAGCAGTGCTTGACATAAAAAGAAAAACTGCGACATAATGCCCTTAATAGGGATATTATACGGTCATTGCAAAATAAGACATAGTTAAATTGCGAGTCTTCCGTGGGGGCGCCGTCGAAAATTATCTATAAGTTGCGATGCTCAAGTAACCGAAAACCTCTGGCTGCGGTGTAATAGGGATATTATTGGCGAAGACTGATGCTCTAATTAGCTCGGAATCCTCGGTGCGGCATGGTTTGGATATAGTTGGTGATTGACTAAAGTTGAAATGTCTACCTTTGCATTATCTGTAAGGAATAAGGAATCGCATATGAGTACAACTTTTTCGCGTCTGGAGCTTCAGGAAATTGCCAAGTATCACAGATTACTTTTATGGTCTATCCTGGCCGCTTTTGTTGCTAACCTATCTCGTTTTTCTTTAGGAGATCAACCTATAGGTTTACTTGTATACTTCCTGGCGGCAGCATTTCAGATATTTGCGCTATACAAGCTGGGAACTTCTCTCAAGCTTTCAGTTGTATGGATGGTATTGCTTATGGTTGGTTTATTCCTACCATTTATGGGTCTATTGATACTACTTTCCATACACGATAAAGCAATGAAAGCAATGAAAGCTGCGGGCGTAAAAGTGGGATTTATGGGTGCTGATCCAAACTCTATCTAATATGGTGTTGCCGTCTAACAATTCAAATGCAGCGGACGGACGAAAGCCCCTTGTGCTGAGTTTGAGGCTGTTTGCTGCCAGTGATTTGAGCCGCTATGTGCGTTGGCGTAGCGTGTATCGAGCGTTGAAGGTCAACAAGTTACAATCTAGAGTGTCTTTGAGTCCTAGCTTTTGGTCAAGGCGCGACGGCTGATCCTGACGATGCAGTGACCGATCGCGATGTTGGACACCATCTAGTTCCCCACGTAACTGGCATGAGCTTTATTTATGCTCATAGTTTGCACAAGAATAATAAAACCAGCGAAGCGGGGCTTGCTAGCGCCAGGGAAGCGATTCAAGGCGCGATCGCTCATGGGTAACGTTTAGATAGCGACGAAATTGAAACATGGAAGAATTCGATGTCATCAGATGAGCGCAAAACGCAAATTTTAAGGGTATGACGAATCCCAAACCCTTGATTCATAAAGCATTGAATAGAACGGAGAGGGAGGGATTTGAACCCTCGAAGGATGTTAACACCCTTAACAGATTAGCAATCTGCCGCTTTCGACCACTCAGCCACCTCTCCAAGATGACAGTAACTAACTATAGCACACACATCTTATTTTTGCCAACCCCTAAGTTAAAAATTCCTCAATCCCTTACTCTGTATACTTTTGGCGACCTCAACCGCCAGCCTCTGCCCCAAAGCCCCTAGCCTTCAAGTGCTTCTCCCAACTAAAATTGGAACTCAAAAAGAACCTCTTAGTATACAAATATCCCAAGCGGTACAGGTGAGCCTTGCGATCGCCATCAAGATTAAAGTCCGTCGTCGTCACCCCAGCTTCAGTCACATCAATATTAATCACCCTGCCCTTATCCATTTCTCGCTGGTGATAGCGGTCTCTTGCTTTCATCATCGTTCTGAACATCGCCGCCAGCATCGAGAGGGGAGTATCAATCTTAGCTTTAGTCTCAATTCCGGTATCGACTAATCGAAACCCAAAGGTAAACCAGCGGGGCATAGCGGGAGTGGAACCGACGGATTGTTTGTCATAAATCCACAGGGGGAAATTGCTCAAAATTCCGCCATCTACAATTAAGTCATCGCCGAGTTTTCCTGGTTCAAAAAATAGGGGAATACTCATCGACAACCGAACGGCTTCAGCCACGCTAAAATGTTCAGCGCTTTGGAGTCGCAACTGCTCGTACAAAGCATCGGAATCCGTCGATTCGCGTCGGTGTAAGTCGTCGGGCAGCACCAACATTTCACCGCGAGTGAGGTTAGATATTACTACTTTTAATTCCCGGTCTTTTACGATTTGTTTGACATCGGCAAAAGTGTGCAAGTTACCTCGACCGAGCATTGCTTCCAGCCACTGCCGGAACGGCTGCGCCGAATATTCTCCCATCTGACGGCTAACTGTTAGAAAAAGTAGCGTCCAAGCAGGAGATTGCAAGTCGTCGGCGGGGTCGCCGTTTAAAATTAGAGGACTGTTTTTTTGAGTTAAAAATATGCTGTAATCGAGCTGTCCTAAAATTTCCTCTAAGTCATCTATTGACAAGTCGGTTGCCAATACTGCGGCGGTAATTGCACCTGCCGAAGTGCCTGCCAATTTTCGCCACCGGATGCCCAAATCGCTACAGCACCTGAGTGCTCCTAAAAATGCAACTCCGCGCACGCCGCCGCCTTCAAAAACCCCATCGGCATAGATTTGACCGTTTTCGTCGGGAGGCGGAAATTTGCTGAGAATTGTTTGTTTCTCGGTTGCGGTGATTCTGACACCGGGTTCTTGCAAAATTTGCTGCGGATACCACTTGCTCATGGGAAATACCTCCGATAAATTTTGGGTTTTAGATTTTAGATTTATATCTATTGTTCTTGATTGTGGTCGGCATTCATTGCCTCTTTGACGTATTGTTGAACTTGCGATCGCACTTGTTCGTAGGCCACCGACGCGCACCAAGGCCGGAGAGATAAAATAGTTGTATCGGGAGTAATCTCGGCTACCAAACAAGTCGGGGGGGGATTCTCCAACACCAGCGGGTGAGAGTGGGCAATTTCTAATAACTCAGCTACAGTTGGACGAATTGGCCGATCGCCAATATCAATCTTCAAGTCTACTCGCCTCGTTCCCATTGCCGTTGTATTTTTCAGTGTACCGTTAAACAACTGATTGTTCGGGACAATAATTTTTATCCGATCGTCTGTCACCACGGTTGTTGAAAAAATCCCGATACTGTCCACCACTCCCTTAACATCCCCAGCTTCGATCCCATCTCCGACTTCAAAGGGGCGCAAACTAATCAACATTACCCCAGCAGCAAAGTGCGACAAAGTATTTTGCCAGGCCAAACCAATGGCCAAACCCGCTGCACCCACCACCGCAACCACACTGGTA
The DNA here is from genome assembly GCF_036701035.1 of Microcoleus sp. Pol7_B2. Taxonomy (NCBI): domain Bacteria; kingdom Bacillati; phylum Cyanobacteriota; class Cyanophyceae; order Oscillatoriales; family Microcoleaceae; genus Microcoleus; species Microcoleus sp. Pol7_B2. Next base: position 75,307 of record NZ_JAUBQB010000008.1, read on the forward strand.
GTTTGAATTCCCAACTGACTCAAAGCGGCGACTACTCCCACTACCAAAATCGTAATTTCAGCAGCTTGAACTAAGAATTTCCGCAGCGTGGCTTCGGTGCGACTCAGTGCTCGGCGAGTCACGCGGCCCGCAAAGCCGATCGCAAATCGCGTAATTAACAAAATGCCGACCGCCCACAGCAGTTGAGGCACTATTTTAAACCCCAATTCTACGAATTTTTTCGAGAATTCTTGGGCTACTTCCAAGGCTTGTGTTCTTTCTGCATTTAGCTGAGTATAGAAGGTTTGAGCTATTGGTAAAAACGTCTGAATAACTGTCATATCAATTTGGAATTGGAATTGGGAATTTGGAATTGCAGTTTCAGTCTTATCGCTTATTTTGAGAGTCCTACAGGGGTTGAAAACCCCTGTCTCATAGCTAAAGTCCTCTCAAAGAGGACTAAAATCAATAATTTCCTCGTTCAAAATCTTGAGTCGGTTTAAACCGACTTTTGCTATGAGGCAGGGGTTTAAACCCCTGCCGGACTACTGCTAATAGTGTACTGCTACGCGGGGCAATCGGTGTTTAAAACCGCATAGAATTTCCCAAGAAATAGTTCCTAAAGTCGCGGCCCAATCGTCTGCCGTAATTTGATATCCCCCATCTTTGCCCAACAGCGTCACCACTTCGCCAACTTCTAAATTGGGAATATCAGTTACATCCAGCATTAACTGATCCATCGTCACGGCTCCCACTTGCCGCACGAACTGACCCCGGACTAAAACCTGCATTTTATTAGAAAGGTTGCGCGGAATGCCATCTGCATAGCCGATACCAATTACGGCAATCTGTGTCTGGCGCTGAGCTATAAATTGATAGCCGTAACTGACGCCGGTTCCTGCTTCAATTGTTTTCACCTGCGTTACCCTAGCTTTTACCTGCATTGCGGGCTTCAAGTTGGCGATCGACTGCAAGTGAGGTGCTGGATAAAGACCGTAGGTAGCTAAACCGACTCGCACTAAATCGTAGTGCAAATCCGGGTCAGCGAGGGCGGCAGCAGAGTTTGCCAAGTGGAGGCGAGGGGGGTTAATTCCTGCTATTTTAATTTGCTCGATCGCCTGTTGAAACCGCTGGTGCTGCTCTCTCATAACTGCGAGGTCGGGACTATCTGCTGTCGCCAAGTGAGAGTAAATACTGGCTAATTTTAAATTGGGCAACCGCTTGACTAATTGCACAAATTCTGTAGCTTCTTGCCAGGGCGTACCCAAGCGAGACATTCCCGTATCCAACTTAGCGTGAACCGGCAAAGATTGGTTAAGATCGGCGAGAACTTCCGAAAAAATTAGGGCTTGTTTGGCAGTACAAATAGTGGGCTGCAAGTGCCAATGGGCGATCGCCTTTACCTGTTGGGCTGTATGGGTGGCCCCCAACAGCAAAATCGGCGCTTCTATCCCAGCTTCTCGCAATTCTATTCCTTCGGGAATTGTCGCCACTCCCAGCCAACTAGCACCTGCTTGCAATGCTGTTTGACTGACGCCAACAGCACCGTGCCCGTAAGCATCTGCTTTCACAACTGCCATCAGTTCTGTGTGGGGAGATAAGAGCTTTTTAAGCTGTTTTACATTGTGAGTTAAAGCTGCTAAATCGATTTCTACCCAAGCCCGCTGGCAAAGTCCCCCGTTATCGTCCCACAGCAACGTATGGCGGGATTCTTTTGTCGTTGATTCTGCCGTTGTTTGTTCCCCACTCCACATTGTCGATCGCTCCTACTTGCTTACACCATTAAAAACTGCTTGGAGATTTTACTCTAAGTTTGATTATAATAAGATTCTCTCTTTCATCAAAGTTAACTGGTGTATCATAGCACCAAAAATACCCGGTAAAAACTATGGACGGACTGGCCTACCTACATTTAGCTGAAACTTGGGAAACGGCTGCGGGTCAAACTCGATCGACCCACTCAAAAAGGCACCTGAATTTAGCCTCTTCTGCTTTACTTTTCTTTACGATCGCTCTCACAATTTTCAATTTAGTCAATCCCGCACTCGCCATCAAAAAAGGTGATTCAGGCCCGGAAGTAGCCGAACTCCAGAAAACTCTACAAAACGCAGGCTATTTTCGCGGTAAGGCTACAGGATTTTACGGTTCTCTCACCCAGGCTGCTGTGAAAAAGTTTCAAGCAGAGAACAACCTGAAAGTTGACGGAATTGTCGGCCCTAAAACCTTGTCAGCACTGAAACGTAAGCCGGAAGAGGCGAGTATTGAAGCTGCGGAAAAAATCGCGCCCAATATCGATCGATCTTCGCCATCTCCTAGCGCCACAGAAAACACCAACGAACTCGAAGATCAAACTCAAACTCAGACCCAAGAACCTCTATTTCAAGAACCCTCTTTGCCGCCCTTTAAAACTGAAAATTCCGAGGATCAAGAAAGTGAGTTGCCACCCACAAAACTCGTAAATCCTCCCGATAATACTCAAGGAAAAATGACGTTGAAAAAAACAATTTACGGTAACATATCGCCAAAATCAATAGTTTATTCGAGAGCGGGTTTGTTTTTTGCTCAAAACATGATGTACCGCCACACAATCACAGTTTACGACAGGAACTTTAAATTAGTCAAGACTATTCCCGATACAGTAAACTTGTCGAAGTTCGGCTTTTCTAAATTCAAAGGCAATTATAAAGGCTCTCCCGTAGAAGCTGCTTTTTCAACCGATGGCAAATATGCCTACGTCTCCAACTACAAAATGTACGGTTCCGGGTTTAGAAATCCGGGAACGGACAGGTGTTCTCCAGCGGCAAAACACGACCAAAGTTTTCTGTACCGCATCAATACCCAAACTTTGACAATAGAAAAGGTAATTCCTGTAGGTGCAGTTCCGAAATTCAATGCTGTTTCGCCTGACAATCGCTTCGCGCTCGCTAGCAATTGGTGCAGTTGGGATTTGAGCGTGGTTGATATCAATAAAAATCTCGAAATCGAGCGAGTGAAACTGGGTGCATATCCTCGGGGTATTGTTGTTACTCCCGACTCAAAAAATGCCTATGTTGCCATCATGGGTTCTTCCGATATTGCGAAAGTGAATCTCATCGACTTTTCGGTAGAATGGCTGAAGAATATTGGCAATGCGCCGCGTCATTTGACGATCGACCCCAATGGAAAGTATCTTTATGCCACTTTAAATGGTGAAGGAAATGTGGCAAAAATTGACCTAAAAACGGGTAAAGTGGTAGACAAAGTTTCTACAGGAAAAGCACCTCGAAGCATGACAATTTCCGATCAGGGAAAACTGCTTTATGTGGTCAACTATTTCTCGAATACTGTTAGCAAGGTTAGGACGAGCGATATGAAAGTGCTGCAAACAGTGAAGGTTAATTCAAGTCCGATCGGGATTACTTACGATCCGGAAACTAATCAGGTTTGGGTAGCTTGCTATTCGGGCAGTATTATGGTGTTTCAAGATTAATTTACCTGCTTCGTAGTGAAGGGTTCAGTCCTTACTACAAACAATAACGATTAAATGTTATTGTGGGGCGGGCTAGGAGCAACGCCCCTAAAATATTATTTGGGCAACTTTAAAGGCTTCACAACATACTGTGAAGACTTAGCAGGTACTTTGCCGTTTTTGGCCATAGCTTGGTAAATCATGGCTGCGACTTCAGCACGAGTTGCTGTTCTATTAGGCTGCAAAAGTGTGCGCTTCGGGTGGTTAACAACAATGCCAGCTTCTGTGGCTGATGCTACTTTGTTAGCTGCCCATTTCGGTACTTTTGCCCTGTCTGTATAAACTTGTAAAGTTTTGGTTGCTCTTGTTGATGGTTTCAGGCTCAAACCGCTCGCTAAAGCTGCGATTACTTCGACACGCGGAATCTGTTTTTCGGGACGGAACTCATTGTTTGGGTATCCTTTAAGATATCCAGTTTTGACGGTGTGGTCGATCGCAGGAGCTACAGGACTCTTGTCTTTTACGTCTTTAAAATCAATTGGTTTTCGGATCGGCTCTTTGTCGTCGGACATTCGCTGAATTAAGCGCGCTAGTTCGGCTCGCGTCATCGATTCCTCGGGACGAAATTTGCTGTCGGTGGGCTCAGCAAAAATTTTCCGATCGACTAAAGCTAAAATGAACGGACGCGCCCAATATTTGTCTGGAACATCGGAGAATCTAACGGGCCCAACTTTGGGTTTATCGCCTTTCGGTTTGGTAATTGCTGGAACAGGAGTCGATCGCGCAATTGGCTTGGGAGGAACAACGATTACACCCACCGGAGGATTTTGCGGTAAAACCGGCCCTAAAGGTCCCACAGGTGCGGCATCCGGTTCTGAGGGAATGAGCGTTTTAGCGGGCGATCGCAAATCGGAACTTGGCGATTCGGGTGTTAATATTCCCGGACTCGCGGGCGTAACAGCAGGTTGAGAAAAAACGGCTGGAAATTGCCAATTTCTGGCATTCAATCGATCGGGATTTTTACCTGTTACCCAAAATAAAATTGCTCCCATCGTGCCGAAGGCAACCAAGATCGCAATCAATTCATCCAATCCTAGAGGGTTTCTTTCCCCTGACGGGGGTTGTGAAGAAGACATATTGTCACCTACATACTAATGTAGAAATTAAATCACATATTTTTTGGGTCTGGGGGAAACAGAGAAGACTAAATCAATTATTCCAAAGTTTTCATTCTCCCTACCTGTGGCAGCGTGGCATCGGGAGAATATATAAAATCAACTTTTACCGATGTCAGTTGCTGATTTTTGCCATCTTCAACTCAGCGCCTTCTACTCCCGAAAGAGCGATTCCGACTCGGTTGACGAGAATTCCTGCCACTACCAAAACTCGGCTGCCGCTTGTATTGATTTTGACGTTGCTGCGGGGATCGCCTCAAAGTGCTGCCACTGTAACCCGAACCGGTCGATCGATTGCCATTTGGCCGTACTGAGGGTCTTACTGGCTGGTTATAGGTGGGCGAGCGCAAGCGGCCGGTCGTCCTTAAAACTTGACGGTTTCTCACAGCCGGAGGCGGAGTTCGATACCGAGTTTGATATTGGTTAACAGCTTGGCCGTAAGTATTGCCATAGCCGCCATATCCTGTCATAATTCCCGGCTGATACACTGGCGGCATATAATATTGCGGTCTAAATAACAAACTGCCGATCGCCTGACCGGCTATAGCCCCAGCAAACGGCGCCCAGAAGCCTGATTGCTGTCTCACTACTACGGTTTGGGGCTGACCTGTTTGAGGATTCGGAACAGTTTCGGTAACGTTGTGAACGTACTCAATTTTAAAATCTTCTGTCAAATGCAAAACCGCTTGATTGTTATCCAGACTTAGATAACTTTTCTTGCCTGCCGATATTTCTTCATCCGTTAAGCGAGCCATTTGCAAATCCCTAGTGCGGTAAACTGGGGGACTTCCGGGGGGAGTATTCAGCAACATCAAACTGTATTCGCCATCAGCATCGTCGTAGGTAGCTTGCTGTACGGGATATTGGCCTTGAGCCAAGTTATTGTTTGGTGCCGGGCGCACTGTGTTAATATTTGGATTGCCAGCAGGATTTGTATAAGTTTGTGTGCGAGGTGAACCGCAGCCGATTGCCGTCCCCAAAAAAGTTAAAGCCATTAAATAAATTGTCAGTTTTCGCAGCATCATAAATAGTAATTGGTAATGAGTAAATACAGCCTATTCCATCTTTAACAAGTACAGTAGCAGCTATATTGTGGGGTGTTAATCTGTAGGGTGCGTCGCTGCAATAATATTTTGGATAAAACTTGCAGATTGTTGCTAGCAACGCACCTTATTTCCTAGAAAATTGTGTGTACTACATATACAGGGAATGTGCTGTGGTAATTTTGGTAAATAGTAATTGGTAATTTCTCCCTCTTCCTTCTTCCTTCCTTAAATGGGAATTAGTTCGGGGAAATTGACCAACACTTGGTCGTTGGTAAGTTCGTCTCCCAACTGTGCGGGAGAAAAGTGAACTTGCACAGCTCGGAGCCTTTCTTGGTAATGTAAATTAATCAGGGCTTTTAAACCGACTTTCAGCGTGCTGATGTCAGCGAGGTCAGTTTCTAGGGCAGGAACTTCGCCTTCATACGCAACTGTCAGCATCACTACGATATTTCTAGTTATCGGCAAAGACAAGGGGGATTTTTGATCGTACACAGATGTGCTGTATTGAGGCTCACTGAGATAGCGCTCGGCTGAATCCGTGAAAAGTTCATCCACATAATCGCCGGCTTCCCCTTCATTCCAAAAAACATCGCCTTCATTGGCGGCCGATTGCCAGTAAGTGTCGTATTGCAACAGGTGATTGCAAATTTCTACAAGACCTTCTCCTAAAACTGCTATGTCGCCATCGGCATCAATTGCTTTTCTAGCGGTGCGGTTGAGAACTCCTAACAGCGGTGCAACTTCTTCGCCTGTTAGGTGAACGAACACCCGGCAAACTGCCAATCTAGTTTTACCTGTAAATTGATTGAATCGATCGCGCCAAGCATTCATAATAACCTATAGTTGTCATCTGTAGGGCTATATTTTCCACCATAGCAGGGGATTTGAACTCTTGCCGTCTACCCTCAGATTGATCTGAAGAGTATTTTTAGCGATCGCCTCGGCAGGGTACTGTTTCGCTTTGACTCATCTAATTTTATAGCAGTTTTCACTCGCATCAAATACAGTTCCAATACAGTAGGGAAACGGCACTGCCTTGTCCTGACAAAGAGCGGCGACTTTTAATAATTAATTAGTATGAGATTGATGATTGTAGCAAGAGTTTTTTTAATTGATATGAATTCAGCGCTCGTTTGCTTAGCCGGAATATAATATTGTGGGCTATCGATTCATCGGTCTATTGTTTGCAGTGCTTCGCGATCGCAATGACAAGAAATTGTAGGTTAGATAATTTCCACTCAAAAAACCTCCAATCTGGGAAGATTGGAGGTGCGCTAAGCGAATACTTTGGTTTGAGATAACTATTTGACGATCGCGCTTTGGACTTGTTCAATCGCAATTTCAGAACTCAACTCAGCAACTGGCGAAACTGGCAAATCCAGCTCACCACCCGGAGCTTCCGGGTGTTCGCGAACGGCTGCAACCGCATCTGCTGACTCAGCTACAGCACCCGCCGGCGCCAAATCGAGCACGGCAGGAACTTCCATGTGTCCAGAAACACCTGCATCTGCGATCGGATCGAGCGACTCTTCAAAAACTTCAAAATTATCGGTCATCGCAGCGCAAGCAGCAGAAGCGCGCTTGCCGGCACGGTAGCTCATGTAGGCCGCTCCGCCACCCAAAACTCCAGCCAAACCTAGGAAACCGAGAGCTGCTGTTTTGTAGGATTTCCAGGGATTCATGCGCTCCGAGCCGCCGGAACCTAGGATCGTTGTCGCAGAACCAGATTTAGCCGCGCCAGATTTGCTGTAGGAACAGGGGAAAGCAGATGCGGCGTCACCTATGGCGATGCTGCTTGCGATCGCGACGACGGAAGCAATGCCAGCTAACACTTGAAACTTCTTCATGGTGCTCTGGAGATTGTAAAGGATAATTAAAAAATTAATGGTAACAGCTCTTTACAAATGTATCAACTCTGTGCGCCGCCCATATCGCGGATCGATCGCAAAAGTCAGCTATAGCCTCACGCCATTCAAATTTAAAATTGCCCGCTTAAACAGATGAAATGCTTACTGTGTAAGCGTTTTAACTAACCGATCGGTAGAATTTCAAGTTTTGTGAACCAATACTTTGATCGCGCCCAAATTAGAAAATCTGAGGTGAGACAGTAGAAAATTTAGTTACAGACTGGCAAACAGTTGGTGACAAACTACTTTTAAGGCTACTTTTGTAAAGGCTTAGTTATTGGAATAACTCTTATTTTTATGACAGACAACGCGAATCAAGGCATTGAGCGATTCCATCGCCGATTGTTGGTGACGGGCGGGGCTGGATTTATCGGCTCGAATTTTGTGCATCACTGGTGCAGCAGCTATCGGGGCGATCGAGTAGTGGTACTGGACGCTTTAACCTACGCCGGAAACCGACAAACCCTGGCAACTTTGGAAGGAGGCGAAAATTTTCGGTTTGTGCAGGGGGATATTTGCGATCGTACCTTAGTCGATACCTTGCTCAAAGAAGAAAACATCACCACAGTCGCCCACTTTGCAGCAGAATCCCACGTTGACAGGTCAATTATCGGGCCTGCCGCCTTTGTTCAAACAAACGTTGTCGGAACCTTCACACTGTTAGAAGCCTTCCGCAAGCATTTAGAAGCAATTGATGAGGCATCTCTCAAAGCACAAATGCGCTTCCTCCACGTTTCTACCGACGAAGTTTACGGCAGTCTCGGCCCCGATGACCCAGCCTTCACAGAAACAACTGCCTACTCGCCCAACAGTCCCTACTCAGCCTCCAAAGCTGGCAGCGACCACCTCGCCCGCGCCTATTTCCACACCTACGGCGTCCCGACAATTATCACCAACTGTTCCAACAATTACGGCCCCTATCACTTCCCAGAAAAGCTCATTCCATTAATGTGCATCAATATGCTATTGGGCAAACCGCTGCCAGTATACGGCGACGGTCAAAACGTGCGAGATTGGCTTTACGTTCTCGACCACTGCCGCGCTTTAGATGCTGTTATTCACCGTGGTCAGCCTGGGGAAACCTACAATGTTGGCGGCAACAACGAGGTCAAAAATCTCGATTTAGTAAAAATGCTGTGTCAGCTAATGGACGAATTAGCTGAGGATTTACCCGCCCGTCCTTGCGAACAATTGATCACATTTGTCAAAGACAGAGCCGGACACGATCGGCGTTATGCTATTGATGCCACCAAAATTAAAACAGAGTTAGGTTGGACTCCCTCAGTAACAGTTGAAGAAGGTTTGCGGCAGACTGTAGAATGGTACTTAGCCCATCGGGATTGGTGGGAACCCCTGCTTTCTGAGGAATATCAAACTTACTACCGGAAAGTCTACTCTAACTAATCTACTCCTGGACGCACGGGCTACCAAAAACCAGAACCAGTAAAAAACTGGTTTTCCCGCTCAAGAGTGCGTCCAGAAAGGTTTATGTCTTGCCTTCAAGCTTTACATTTAAACTCCCGGCGCAGAAACCGGGTTAGAGAAAAGAAAATGTTTAGTTGAGTGCGATCGATCACAGTTAAAAAACCTGTTTTCTTTAATCTTTGCGCCTAACTTCTGATTTAATTAGGTGGAGGTATGTATCACACACATTCGCCCTTGTCAATCATTGTGAAGATTTAGTTAAAAATCATCTGAAACGCATAAATTTAAGTGTTTGTAGCTGATAATTTTAATAGAGTTACAAGATTAAGCATTTTAGAAGCTTTTAGGGAAAACAAAAAGCACCAATGACCGAAATAAACTGGCTCAAGCACGTCCAAGAACCTAAATACTGGCTGTTAGGCATCGCCTCCGGTTTGATAGCCTTACACCTAACTCTGACTTCCAGAACCAACGACACTGACCTGTTCGGTACAATGTTACTGTTTTGGGGAGTCGTAGCATTTCTCATTTGGGAAAGGCACGAATCCTTAACTTTTGAAAGCGGAGTTTTCGCCAGCTTCTTTGGGACATCGTTAATTGCTTTAATATTGCTCAAAAGCTCGTCGATATCTGGATACGACTTTTTTATCAGAGCAACGCCTTTTTTGTCTGCAATTAGTCTCGCATTGCTGGCTTCCGGCACAAAAGGACTGAAACAATATTGGCAGGAACTTCTAATTCTTGCGTATACAGCTATTCCTCCCGGATTGATCGGAGTATTCGTTGATGTCCCCAAACTAACAGCTAAATTTTCAGCTTTCCTCCTCCACTATCTAGGATTTGAAGTGGTGCAAAAAGGGGTTTTTCTAATCCTGGAAAAGGGCAGCGTGGAAGTGAATCACGGCTGTTCCGGGGTGAATGCGATGCTACAATTGTTAGGACTAGCTCTGGTTTTCTTACTGATGTTTCCTACCACTAGGGGTCAGAAAATGGTATTGCCATTCGTGGCAATAATTACTGCATTTGTAGTGAATGCCGCGCGAGTTGGTCTCTTGGCAGTGCTGGTATCGCTATCTCAACCAGAAGCATTTAAATACTGGCACGAAGGAAATGGTTCGGTAATATTTTCTATGATTGCTGTATTTATTTTCGGTTTATTCTGCTGGTTTGCAATTTTGAAAGACCAACCCCCAAATCAGGAAGGACAGAATTGCTAATGGCTATTATCTCTTGGAAACCACTTAGGATTTCCCTGTTGGCTGTTACTTTGGGAGGCGTTTTGTTGGTTGCCGGAAAATTGGTTTTCTATCCATCGGACGGCAAGAATGTGGCAACCCCGTTTGAGTTTCCCGAGTCGGTGCCTCTAGCCGAGTGGAAACTCAACAAGAGCGCGCTTCTGAAAATTAAGGAAAATTCAGAATTCAAAGCTGCCAGGAAATATGAATATCAAAAAAATAGCATGGCTCTAGACATAGAGATGCGCTATGCCGTAAACACCATTGGGGATGTGGAAGGTATGATGAGGGGACATACTATTCTCAAGTCGTATCCTGGTAAACTAGCATTAGTAAACACTCAAGGCGCGGGGTTTCACGGAATTGTGCAACAGCAAAATCGACTGTATTTGAGTTCGTGTATCAATCCTCATGGCAGTCCTACAGTAACTTCCCAACAGTTTAGATATAATCGAAATACTCGCGATTGGCAGCCCAACCGTATTCTGTTTTGGTTGTTGGGTAGGGGAAATATTCAAGACCGGCGCTGTTTGTGGACTCAGATGTCTGTGCCTTTGGATAAAACAACTCCAGAAGATGCCAAAAAAATTCTAGAGAATGCTTGGGTTTCTTGGTATGAGTGGTGGCAGCCGCGATTCCCCGAGCCTTGACTCGATTCAGTCGATTTTAGCTTTTAGCTTTTAGCTTTTATATTTACTCCACAGGTGAATCTGGAAGCTGGAACAAAAGTCTAAAATTTTTGACTCTCCACGACTGTTGTCGGGGGCTTGTATCCGTTCTTGGGCGGCGTCAAGACAGATTTTTCTTAACAACAACTCTGATTATTTTATGAATGACTTACAAGGCGAACAAGGTTTTTCTATCTACAGACTGCGTTGGATTGGCTACGGTCTATTAATTTTGTCTGTATTAGATACAATTGCAGTTCTTATACCCGCAAATTTTGGCAATCGCCTCTGGGAATTGCAAACAATTGGGGCTGTAGTGGAACGGGTGCCCGTTCCTTTACTGGCAATGGCGCTGATATTTTTTGGCGAAGGGTACGACCGCAGAGGTTTGGAAGACGTTTTTTTGAAGGTTTTGTCTTGGGTTTGTCTGCTGCTAGGTCTGGTTTTTCTGTTGATGTTGCCTTTGGGAATTTTTGGCACTATCTACGTCAACAACCAAAACAACCAGCAAATTACTACTCAAGCAAACCAACAATTAGCTCAGTTGCAGCAGGTGGAAGAACGGCTCAATAAGGGTAGTCCTGAAGATTTAAGGAATTTGGCGGGGGAACTTACTCGTTTGGGGGTACAAGCGGATACGCAAAACCCACAGCAATTGAAAGAGCAAATTCTTTCGAGAATTACTCCGGCTAAGGAACGGTTACAGACGCAAAGTGCTGCGGTTCAGCAAAGTCAGCGTGTGGGGTTATTTAAAAATGCTGTTAAGTGGCTGCTGGGCGCGCTGATTTCTAGTGTTTTGTTTTTTACGCTGTGGCGCGGTACTGACTGGGCTCGCGAGTAGTTTTGAGTTTTGAGTTGCGATTTGTGAGCTAGTAAGGTGCGCCTAGCGCACCCGGAGATTCTTGTTGAGGACTAAGGTGCGCCCTGTACACGCAGCCCGCGTCTTGGTGGTTAAGAAGACCCTCAAACCCTGGAAATTTCGTTGGGGGGAGCGCTGGCTCTTCTTCTTTTCAAAAGATATCGGTAATAAATCTTGTTTATTGCCGATAGCCAACACCGAGAATGAGGCAAATCGGTCGTTAGCGCAGCCCTCGAAGAGGATCGCACCTTGACAGGGCTGGCATTGTGAAATCCACAATCTCAAATCCACAATCCACAATCTCAAGTCTCAAATCCACAGTCCAGAATCTCAAATCCACAATCCACAATCTCAAATCTCAAATCTCAAATCGATTGATGGTATTTTCTAGTTTGTCGGCAATGCCTTCAACCCAGTTTTCATCTTGTTTGGTGTAGCTGCGGGGGGCGTTAGCACCTAAGATTAAAACGCCTTGGCTGCCGATGGGCTGACAGATGACTCCTTGAGTATTTTCTGGCAAATAATCAAATTCAATTCGCCCGGGATAAATATTGAGATTTACTAAATAAACTGGTTTATTTTTGTCGAGGACTCGCTGCAAAATCGGCCCTGGTTTGACTTCGGAATTGATGCCTAAAATGCCGCGCCGCAATAAAACTTTTCCCTGATACACAACAACGATCGACCTGGTGGCGGTATTTGTCAACAGCAAACGCGACGCCCAGGCTAATTCTATTTTCACAGCCTCCGGCAAATCCGGTGCAAATTCAAAACCTTCTTCGCCGATAAGTTTTACGGAATCGGGCGATCGCGCTTGCACCTGCTGCCACAGCAAACCTGTTAAAATCAGCAGAGCGCTGATAATTACTCCCAAAGCGTCCGATCGAGCTTGAGAATCTGTAATTTGCTCTGTCAGCAAGCGGTTTACCATTAGCAGCGTACCTGCTAATCCTCCTGCAACTAAGGGCAATTGCCGCAAAACTTTATTAGGATCAGATTTAGTCATTAGTCATTAGTCATTAGTCATTGGTAATTGGTAGTTGGTAATTTAACTAATGCCAACTGCCAACTGCCAATTGCCAACTGACTTTATCCTACTTCTCCAATTTCGACAATTCGCTGGAAGAGATAGCCGGTGCCGCGGGCGGTGAGAATTAATTCGGGATTGCTGGGGTCGTCTTCCAACTTTGCCCTAAGCCGCGAGATGTGAACATCCACTACGCGGGTGTCTACGTGGCGTTCTGGCGTGTATCCCCAGACTTCCTGCAAAATTTCCGATCGCGAAAAAGGCTCTCCAGAACGGCTGACAAGCAGTTCTAACAGGCTAAATTCCATGCCTGTGAGCCGAATTCGTTCGTCGCCTTTGTAAACTTGGCGCTTGTTGGTGTCAATCCTAATATTGGTGACGTGGATGACTCCAGAGCTGGGAATTCCCGATGCTCCGTTTTTGTCAACCCTCCGCAGTACCGAACGGATGCGGGCTTCAAGTTCTTTGGGAGAGAAAGGTTTGACGACGTAATCGTCGGCGCCCAATTCTAAACCGGTGATGCGATCGGCTACGTCTCCCAAAGCAGTTAGCATGATGATAGGCACGTCTGACTCTTTACGCAACTCCTGACAGACGCCGTAACCGTCTAGCTTCGGCATCATCACGTCCAAAACCACTAAGTCGGGTTCGGTGTTGCGAAATGTTTCGAGAGCTTCTTCGCCGTCAGCAGCGGTGACGACATCGTAGCCAATCATGGAAAGGCGAGTCTCCAGAATGCGGCGGATACTGGCTTCGTCATCGACTACCAGAATTTTTTCTTTATGGTTTTCCAAGTTACCGAGCACTCCTTAAGTTACATTTCAGATAATGTTAATTTTTTGTACCCTATCATAGAAGACACAAATTGAATCATGTGTGGGGATGGGTCTGAAAGCTTGATAATTGCTTTAACTCAGACTTTTCTAAATGTTAGGGTGACTATTTATCATAGTAAACAATGCCTAAGCCTCGAATACAATATATTTGTCGGGAATGCGGGTATGATTCACCACAATATTTTGGCAGGTGTCCTAGCTGTCAGAAGTGGGATTCTTTTGACGAGCAGTTAGAACCACCTACTGCTGGTGTACCGCGGGCTGGTTTAACGGGGGTGACAACTAAGACAGTGGGCGGTTCGCCCCCTGATAAGTCGAAGGGTCAACCAAGGGTATCTTTCAGATTATCGCAGATTGCCGACCAAACTCAGTCTCGCTGGCCTTCTGGTTACGGGGAGCTCGATCGAGTTTTGGGAGGCGGGATTGTTCCGGGCTCGCTGGTGTTGATTGGGGGGGAACCGGGAATCGGGAAATCGACGCTGCTGTTACAGGTGGCGAATATGTTGGCCCGCAAGGATCGGATACTGTATGTCAGTGCGGAGGAGTCCGGCCAGCAGGTGAAGTTGCGATCGCAGCGTTTGGGCGTGGCTAATCCGGTTGAATTGTCAAGCAACGGCGGGCATAAATCTGGCAGTAACGGGGAAGCTAAAAAGGATTGGGAGGACAATTCAGCGGAGAATTTCTATTTGCTTCCAGAGACGGATTTAGAAGTTGTTTTGCGGGAGTTGGAAGCGCTGAAACCGAATGTAGCGGTGATTGACAGCATCCAAACTATTTATTTTGCTAGTTTAACATCGGCTCCGGGTTCGGTGGCTCAGGTGCGGGAATGTACGTCTGCTTTGATGCAGGTTGCGAAAAGGGAAAATATTACTTTATTTATTGTCGGTCACGTTACGAAAGATGGAGCTTTGGCTGGGCCGAGGGTTTTGGAACATTTGGTAGATACTGTACTGTATTTTGAGGGTGATCGCTTTGCTTCTCACCGACTTTTGCGATCGATGAAAAACCGTTTCGGCGCTACTCACGAAATCGGTGTTTTTGAAATGGTAGCCCACGGTTTGCGAGAAGTAGATAACCCGTCGGAGTTGTTTTTAGGGAATAGAGATGAATTTTCTCCCGGTACTTCGACGACTGTTACTTGCGAAGGAACTCGACCGATTTTAGTGGAAATTCAGGCGTTAGTCAGCCCTGCAAGTTTCGGTTCCCCGCGCCGTACTACTACTGGTGTGGATAATGCTAGATTGCAGCAAATTTTAGCGGTTTTAGAGAAAAGGGTGGGGATTCCTTTATCTAAATTAGATGTGATTTTGGCGACGGTGGGCGGGTTGAAGGTGGACGAACCGGCCGCGGATTTGGCAGTTGCGATCGCCGTTGTGGCCAGTTTTCGCGATCGCGTGGTTGATGCACGCACAGTTTTGCTCGGGGAAGTGGGTTTGGGAGGACAGGTGCGGCCGGTTTCCCAATTAGAGTTGCGGCTGAGGGAGGCGGCGAAATTGGGTTTTAAAAGGGCGATTATTCCTAAGAATCAACCGGTACCGGAGTTGGGGATGGAGATTATTCCGGTGGCGAAGGTAATTGATGCGATTATTGCAGCGATTCCGGCTACTCCGGCTCAGTTGCAGTCGGTTGATTTGGAGGAAGAGGATTTGTTTAATTGAGTTAGAATGGTGGTGTTGGAAATTGAGACTAATGAGGCCCGAATTATGTATCAAGTAGACATTATTGAGGCTAAAGAAAAGCTTGTGGAATGAAGCGAAGCGGCAATGAGAGGCGAAGAAGTTGCGATTACTCAAGATAACCAGCCTGTTGTAAAATTGGTAGGAATATCGCCAGCTAATAAGAAGCGCTGGTCATCCAAAGCTGGGAGTGCTAAAGGAATGGTTTGGATGTCCGATGACTTTGGCGAACCCCTAGAAGAGTTTAAGGAGTATATGGAATGAGGTTGTTGTTGGATACTCATACTTTCATTTGGTATGTCACGGGCAACCCTAGACTTAGCGCTCATGTCAAACTGCTAATTGAGGGTGAAAATAAGGAGAAGCTACTCAGTGTAGCTACCATCTGGGAAATGGCGATTAAGCACAGCATAGGCAGGCTAAACTTTAGTCTGCCTTTTATCACGAATCACCTGCGAGCAAGAGTTTTTTAGTAGAAGCAGAGGTGGCTATTTAATGTCAAAGTTTTCTGTCGATGCTTCTACAAGACGAGTCATCAGAACATTTCAGTTGTTTGGTTTTCGGATTATTAGATAACGCGAAGATATTGTCATGGTGCGATAGAATTAGGATGGCACGGAGACTCCGTTAGTAATGCCTAACCACGAGCCAATAAAATCAGGGACACTGAGAGCAATTTGTACTAAGGTGGGAATTGCTAGAGAAAAATTTTTAATAGCTTATGCACAAAGTTGAGTGCATAAGCTATCTACGATAAAACTTGAAAAATGTCCAATTAGAGATTGCCTTTTTTGAGGCGCGTTTTCAATCAAACATGAAAAAATCAAAAAGACGTAAAAATCAGTGGTCAAATGAACTAAACGACATCATTCGAGGTGCATCGGGCGGCTTTTTGTTTGGTACTCCCCTGCTTTATACGATGGAGGTTTGGTGGATCGGTTCGTATACTAAACCAGCGGAAATGTCGATCGCGATCGCAACTACTTTTATCGTGGTTTTCTTGCTGACTCGCACTGAAGGTTTTCGTAAAACTAAGGACATCCGCTGGCTAGATGCTCTAATCGATACCGTAGAAGCGATCGCCATCGGCATTATCTGCGCGGCTTTTGTCCTGTTTTTGCTCAGGGAAATTACCCCGGAGACTCCGCTCCAAGAAACTTTGGGGAAAATCATCTTTGAAGGCCTGCCGTTTTCCTTGGGAGTTGCCCTGGCAAGCGGTTTCTTGAGTGGCGATCGCTATCAAAGTTCAGACAGCGACAACGAACCTACCATTAATCCAACTGTAGCAGATATCGGCGCTACTTTAATTGGCGCGATGATCATTGCTTTCAACATTGCCCCAACTGACGAAATTCCCATGCTAGCGGCAGGTATTTCGCCACCTTGGCAATTAGCAATTATCGCTGCTTCGCTGCTAATTTCCTACGGTATTGTATTTGTAGCAGGCTTTACTTATCAAGCAAAACGGCAGCAACAGCAAGGGATTTTTCAGCGTCCCCTCAGCGAAACTGTCATGGCATATTTAGTGTCGCTGGCGGCTTCTGCATTTATGATGTTTTTCTTCCAAAAACTGAGTTTTAACGACCCGTGGTCGATTTGGTTAAGCTATACATTAGTATTAGGATTGCCGGCGACTATTGGCGGCGCGGCGGGGAGGTTGGCGGTATGAGTGAAAGTAATAACGAACAGCAACCAAAAAGAACTTTTGCGGAATGGGCGACATTTGCGATCGCCTGCTTCATCCTTTTTAGCCTCACCGGACTCGTACTCTACAACTGGCTGGCTAAAAAGCAGGAACCTCCGGTTATTTCTGTCACTCGCAACACGCCTATTCGCGAAACTAAAGGGCAATTTTACGTACCCTTTACAGTGACCAACACGGGCGGTGAAACAGCAGAATCAGTGCAAATTATTGCCGAACTGCGCGTCAACGGCGAAGTCTTGGAATCCGGCGACCAGCAAATTGATTTTTTGTCAAGCGGTGAAACTCAAGAAGGAGCTTTTATCTTCAGCCGCAACCCCAGTCAAGGTCAATTGATTGTGCGATCGAGCAGCTATCAACTACCTTAGTAGTGGTAAAAAAGTAATGATACATTGTAGTGACGTACAAAAGACCCGATGGCACCACTAGGATTTTATAGCTATTAAGAAAAAGACCAGATTTTTCCGGTAGTACCCTAGAAGTAATGATGCTAGATTAGCAGTAGTTATTGCTAATCTCTAGATTACAAAGCCTCTAGATTCTAACTGTTCTTCTTGTCCGACTGTCAAAAAGGTGGCATTCACAACAGTAAACAAGGGTTTAAGTGTGTTAAGCGCGATCGGCAATCAGGGCGATTTCATTCTCAGGGAAATCATCGTTTTGACTCTTGTCGTGCCAAGAATGCCGACCCGACCCATCCACGATTTGTTAGGTATTTGGTGAAATTGGGGCAGTCACGGGGGGCAGCCTCTACGCAGAATAAAACAGCCAGGCTCCGCAATTCATTGAACCTCCGCGTTGATCAAATGATTTACCAGCAGACACGAGAACTAATTGATCGATTGTTGGGGAGCATCTCATATTTGTAAAAACACTTCTTTTGGCTCCTTCCTTCTGCCTCCTGGCTCAAAACTTCAATTTCTAGCTTGGCTGGTTTCATTGAAATGTTCCCGATTGTTCTTAGAACGTATTTCACTTGCCGGGATTGCTCGTGCGATCCACATTGGTCAGCAATGCCTCCAAACTTACCTTAAGGAGAAATATGCTGGTCTATCCCGAAGCCTGATTGATTGAACCCCTATGAGAAGCAAGTTATTTACCTGTCTTTTTATTCTCCCGACTTAAATCCGCTTGAAAGCAGAACAGTCGAAGCTAAAGAATATCTACGTTCGGTTGCTGCACGTAAGTAGTGACACCTGAGAATCAGCACTTGTGGACGCATTCGACTCGCTCACTCTCAAAGCTCTCAACCATTGGTAGACTCCTTGTTGTTACTGTACCTCATACGGTTGAAAATCGCTGTCACCAAAGGTGGGCAGGGGCGGTTTTAAAAAGGCAAAACCTCTCCTCGCATTGATTACGGGCTAAACCTGCCCCTACAGACTATTTATATTTTTTTGCCTCTCTCTCTCTACTTAGGGGTGAGGTGTGGTATCCTATTTAGATATAAAGGGTCATATATTCTACCAAAGCTAATACTTCTTTTAAGGTAATTAACGACAAACTTTTTTTCGGGCTTCAATGTTAGAGAAAGAATTAAAGTTTTAGCGAAAGTTCCGCCAACATTTACTTTCGCCGGAAATCAACTCCTATAGTTTTAAGATAGGTACAATACTTATGAATATTAAAGCCAATTACAAGCTTATAGAAAAACTTAATGAGGGTTTAAATACAGTAGTTTATCGCGCAGAGAGGAGAGCAGATCAGACTGCTGTAATCATCAAGCTTTTGAGAGCCGACTATCCTACTCTCGAAGAGATTATGCAATTGAGACATGAATATGAAATCTCCCGACATCTCAATTTAGAAGGTATTGTCAAGCCCTATGGATTGGAAAATCATCGTAATGGTCTAGCGCTGATATTGGAAGATTCAAGAGGAGAATCTCTCACAAAGTTTTTGAAGGGTCGCCAACTTGAACTCAGAGAGTTTTTGGAAATTGCTATTCAGTTAGCAGATACTCTGGGTAAGTTGCATGACAACAAAATTATTCATAAAGATATTAAGCCGACAAATATCATCATCACTCCTGCTACGCTAGAAGTAAAAATTACTGACTTTAGCATTGCCACGCGGTTGTCTAGAGAAACCCAAATACTAAGCCATCCTACTTTACTAGAAGGCACACTCGCCTATATATCCCCAGAGCAGACAGGGCGGATGAATCGCTCACTTGACTATCGCACCGACTTCTACTCTTTAGGTATCACTTTCTATGAAATGCTGGGCGGTGAAGTACCATTTAAGGCTACAGATGCCATGGAATTAGTTCACTGCCACATCGCTAAACAGCCTGTCCCGCTTTGGGAGATTATATGGGCAAAAAAGCAAAATAGCAGAGTAGAAATTACGAGATATAATCCCACATACAAACTTCAAAATGGTGAGATTATCAAATCAATTTGTGACATTGTAATGAAATTATTAGCCAAAAATGCTGAAGATAGATATCAAAGTGCTTATGGTCTCAAAGCGGATCTAGAACAATGTCTAAATCAATTAGAACAAACTGGTCAAAATTGTAACTTCATTCCGGGTGAGCGTGATAAGTCAGGTCAATTTCTGATCCCACAAAAACTGTACGGACGAGAAACACAAGTAGCCACTCTAATGGATGCTTTTGACAGAGTTAGTGCTGGAACAGCCGAGATAATGCTAGTTTCCGGTTACTCAGGAATAGGTAAATCTTGCTTAGTTTATGAAATCCACAAACCCATTGTCGGAGCAAGGGGTTATTTTATCGCAGGCAAGTTTGACCAATTTAAACGAAATATTCCCTATGCAGCTTTAATTCAAGCTTTTGAAGAACTAATTCGGCAATTATTAACAGAAAGTTCTGAAACAATTAAATGTTGGAAACAGAATATTTTAAATGCTTTAGGGCTAAATACTAGAGTTATAATTGACGTTATTCCCGAATTGGAGTTGATCGTTGGTGAGCAACCTGAAGTTTCTCAATTAGGGGCAAGTGAATCGCAAAACCGTTTCAATCTTACCTTTAAACAATTCATTCATATTTTTACCCAAAAAGCACATCCGCTAGTTTTATTTTTAGATGATTTGCAGTGGGCAGATTCAGCTTCTTTGAAATTGATTCATGTGCTACTTACTGACCGAGATAGCCAATATTTATTGGTGATTGGAGCCTATCGAGATAACGAAGTCAGCCCAACTCATCCGTTAATGCACACCTTAGATAGTATTTATTCATGCGGATCGATAATAAATAATATTTTCCTCCAACCGTTGACACTTAATACAGTCAATCAATTAGTTGCTGACACTTTGGGTGACAACTGCTCAGCAGCAGTTCCCTCTCTTGCTTGTTTTTCTGAACACCACGGAGAAATTGAGGGAGAAAGTTGGGTTGCTAAAAACAAGAACACTGAAAGAGAAAAGTGTAACTTATTAGCTGAGTTAGTTTTCAATAAAACTCAAGGAAATCCCTTTTTTTTAACTCAACTACTCACATCTCTTTACACTGAGAAACTGCTGAAATTTGACTTCAGAATGGGCAGATGGCAGTGGGATATGGGGCAAATTCAAAGTGTGGCGATCGCAGATTTTAATGTCGTCGAGCTTCTAGCCAGAAACATTCAAAAACTGCCTCCAGATACCCAGAAAGTTTTAACGTTAGCAGCTTGTATTGGCAACCGATTTAATTTAGAGGTTTTGGCAATAGTAAGTGAAAAATCTACATCACAAACCGCATCTGCTTTATGGGATGGACTTCAGGCAGGTCTAATTTTACCCATCGGAGAAAGTGCCTCTAAACTTCCTTTACTCTTCAATGGTAATGAGTCATTGGTAATGGGGAGTGGTCACGGAACTCAATCAGAAATTAATACTTACAAAGTATCCTACAAATTTTTGCATGACCGTGTGCAGCAAGCGGCTTATTCTCTGATTCCTTCTGAGCAGCAAAAAGCTACCCACCTCAAAATTGGTCAACTACTATTACAGAATACAAATCAAAACGACTTAGAAGAAAATGTTTTTGATATAGTTAATCAGCTAAATGTGGGAGTAGAATTCATTACCGAAAAAAAAGAAAAATACCAACTTGCTCAATTAAATTTAATAGCTGGTCGAAAAGCCAAAGCAGCGACAGCTTATGAAGCGGCTGTCACGCTACTAAAAGTAGGGTTAGAACTCTTAGCAGAAAACAGTTGGCAGAGTAACTATGACCTGACGCTCGGACTCTATGTAGAAGCGGTGGAGGCGGAATATCTCTATACCAACTACGAAAGGTCAGCAACTCTTGCTGAAGTAGTTCTGCAACAAGCGAACACTCTGCTCGAAAGAGTGAAAGTATACGAGCTACAAATCCAGTTTTATATGGCTCAGAATCAAATGCTAAAAGCCATTGATACTGGGCTGCAAGTGCTGGATATGCTGGGTGTCTCCTTGTCAAATGAAGCGGGTGACAGTGGTTTTGCTGTTGAATTGCCTTCTCTGACAGATTTAGAAAACATCCCAGAAATGACCGATCCGTATCAATTAGCAGCCTTACGCATACTGATGAGCGTTATTTCTCCTGCTTACACTACCAAGCCTGAGATTGTGCCGCTGATTGTATTGGCTCAGGTCAATCTTTCTATGAAACACGGTCATTCAGCATTAGCCGCTTATGCTTATGTTTTTTATGGCGTAATTGTGTGTGCGAGTGGCGACATACATACAGGGTATCATGCAAGTCAGCTAGCTTTAAACTTGTTGGATAAGTTTGATGCCAACTTTCTTAAATGTAAAATTTACAATTTATTTAATGGTTTAATTAGACCCTGGAAAGAGCATCTCAAAAACACATTAGAATCGTTGCAAGAGGCTACGCAAAGCGGATTGGAAACAGGAGATATAGAATATGCTGGTTATAGTGCTACTACTTATTGCTTTACCCCGTTTTTAATTGGCGAGCAATTAGACATTGTAGACCAACAACAAAAGCAATATCTTGATTTAGCACTGAAACTAAAACAAGACTATTCTATTTATTACATTAAAATGGTTCACCAACTAACTTTAAATTTTAAAAATGCAGCCAATAGTAAATGTCTATTGGTGGGCGAGAGTTTTGATGAAACACAAATGCTGCCTGTTTTTATTGAAACTAAGAATAAAATGTTGCTGTTTATTGCCTATCTTGCCAAGACGATTTTATTTTATATGTTTAAAGCATCTAATAGTGCCGTTGCCACCGCCATTTTAGGAGCAGAACACGCAGCAAGTGTGATGGGTATGGTAGTTTCTGCTGTTCACAATTTTTATTATTCGCTGGCTCTTCTTTCTGACTATGCGAAAGTTTCAGTGTCTGAACAACAACAATATCTGGTTATTGTAGAGGAAAATCAGCAAATAATGCGGCGGTGGGCTGATTCTGCTCCATCAAATTTCAAACATAAATATGAGCTTGTGGAGGCAGAAAAAGCTCGTGTTTCAGGACAAATTTTAGAAGCAATGGAAGATTATGACCGAGCTATAATGGGAGCTAAAGAACAAGGATATATTCAGGAAGAAGCACTAGCTTCTGAGTTGGCAGCAGAGTTTTATTTCTCCCTTGGAAGAGACAAATTTGCTCAAATCTATCTGACACAGGCTTACTATGGATATGTTCATTGGGGAGCACAAGCTAAAGCTAAAGATTTGGAGTCAAGATATCCTGCGGTTTTTTCCGAGATGCTGAAGCGCGAACCCATCGCTATCGATATCGGTAGGAAAACGACCTTATCTACAACTGAAGGAAATTCTGCTATCTTGGATTTGTCCACGGTGAACAAAGCCTCTCTGGTCTTGGCTGAAGAAATAGTTCTTGATAAGTTGCTAGATAAGTTACTTACAATTGTGATGGAAAATGCTGGAGCTACAACAGGCTGCTTGATATTAGAAAAAGATGGAAAGTTATTGATAAAAGCTACAGGTGTTGTGGATAGAGATACGGTTGTGTTTTCTTCAGAATCACCAGTTGAAAATAGCGATAATCTGCCAATTACCATAATTAATTATGTGGGCATAGCTAAAGAAAATGTGGTTTTAAATGATGCAGCATTGTCACGAAGATTCATAAATGATCCTTACATCATAAAAAACCAACCGAAGTCAATATTATCTATGCCTATTCTTAATCAAGGCAAGCTCATTGCAATTATATATTTAGAGAATAATATCACAACTGCTGCCTTTACAACGCAGAGGGTAGAAGTATTAAAAATACTTTCTTCACAGATAGCTATCTCCCTTAAAAATGCGATGCTCTATGGGAAATTGGAAACCGCAACTCAAAACTTGAAAACAGCCAACGAGCAATTAGACGATTACAACCAAACCCTTGAACAGAAAGTCGAAGCCAGAACGCTGGAGTTACAAGAAAAAAATACGCTTTTGAGAGAACAATCAATTCAGATTGAACTTGCTCTCAAGGAATTGCAAACGACACAGACTCAACTAATTCAAACTGAAAAAATGTCAAGTTTGGGTAAAATGGTTGCTGGTATAGCTCACGAAATTAATAACCCAATTAACTTTATCTATGGCAATCTTACCCACGCTAGTGAATATTTCCATGAATTGCTACGGTTGCTGAATCTTTACCAACAGGAATTGCCTCAGGCAACTTCTGAGATTCAGACACTTGCAGAAAATATCGATATCGAATTCTTAATTTCTGATTTTCCTAGATTGATTGATTCAATGCAGGTAGGGGCAGAACGCATCCGCCAGATTGTCTTGTCGTTGCGGAATTTCTCGCGATTGGATGAGTCGGTAATGAAACCAGTAGATATCCATGAAGGGCTGGATAGCACTCTGTTGCTGTTGCAAAATCAGCTAAAAGCTACATCTGAAAATATAGGTATTGAAATTGTTAAAAAGTATGGAAATCTACCTAGGGTAGAATGTTACGCCGGTTTCCTGAACCAAGTCTTTATGAATATACTCAGCAATGCGATCTATGCTATAGAAAAGTCATCAATCATTGCTCCATTCGCAAAACCAAAGACAAAAGGACTGATTACCATTCGCACCAGTGTCATAAACGGAAATAAAGTAGAAATCCGAATTGTTGACAATGGATTGGGGATGACAGAAGAAATAAGTCGAAGAGTTTTTGAGCCTTTCTTTACCACCAAACCTGTGGGTTCTGGTACTGGTTTGGGGTTGGCGATCAGCTACCAAATTGTGGTGGAAAAACATCAAGGAAATCTGACTTGTATTTCAGCACCAGGACAGGGGGCGGAATTTGTGATTGAGATTCCTTTGAAGCAGATAAAGTCAGCGCAATGAATATAAATAAGTGGCTACGATCGCCCCCACCCAACAAACAACTATCAACAACTAACACTCATCCCATAACCTACTATGAATTTATCTAAAACATCAGAAATATCTTCCGAACAAAATATGCATGTATCTACGGATCGAGAATTGAATGCAAAAGAATTTAGTTGCTTTCTGATAGGAGAAACGAGCTTATTAATTCAATGTGGGGAAATTATTTTAAAGAGAAAGCATCAGATAGTGGGGATCGTATCACCAGATAGAGCTATAAGCCAATGGGCCAAGCAAAACGGCATACCTTATCTTGACCCCCAAGAAGATTGGAGAGCTTTTTTAAGTCAATATTCCTTCGATTACTTGTTTAGCATTGCTAACGCTTTAAGATTGCCTCCAGAAATTTTAGCTCTCCCCCGCCAACTGGCTATTAATTATCATGATGCTCCTTTACCAAAATATGCTGGTATCAATGCTACATCTTGGGCTTTAATGAATCGAGAGAAAACCTATGCTGTCACATGGCACCAGATGAGCGCTCGATTTGATGAAGGAGATATTTTAAAGCAGTTTTCTGTCGATATTGCTGATAAAGATACTGTCTTTACCTTAGATACAAAGTGTTATGAAGCTGCCGGTAATTCATTTATTGAATTAGTAAACGATCTATCTGAACAGACAGTTAAACCCATTAAACAAAACTTAGAAGAGCGAACCTACTTTTCGCGTTCCCAGACACCAATAGCAGGTTATATATTGTCTTGGAACCGTTGCGCTTTGGATATAGATGCCTTCGTTAGAGCTTTGGATTTTGGCCCTTATCGCAATCCACTTGGCACCCCTAAGTTTGCCATTGAGAGTGACTTATTTATAGTATCTAAGCTTGAAGTTCTTGATTCGCTCTCAGAATTTCCTCCCGGAACGATCGCAGCCATTGAGCCTAGTTTTATGAAAGTTTGTACAGCCAGTTATGATGTAGCGCTGCATCAGGTACTAACCATCGAGGCTCAAAACTTATCAATTGCTGAGTTGGTAGCTAAATTTGGATTACATGAAGGGTATCAGTTTAAAGACATTGCTCCAGAACTGGCAAAGGATATTGAGACGTTCGATCGCTTAATTAGCAAATACGAAACTTTTTGGGTAGATAGGCTAACGACATTACAGCCGATTACGGTTCCTTACGCTAAGTCCACTCCATTGCATAAACCAACGTCTTATGTGGATGTGAACGTTACTTTACCGCCTAATGCGATCGCTTTTGTCCAAGAATATCATCCAGAATGGAACCTGGGCGACTTTGTGTTGGCTGCAATTGTCGCGTATTTGGCTCGTATTGGTGGAACCGATTGTTTCGATATAGGTTTTAGAAGTATTAACCTGTCGCACCAGTTAAACGGAATCGACAATTTCTTTGCCTCGTATATACCTTGCCGGATAGACATCAACTTAGAGCATAATTTTGAGCAAGTTTTCGCCACCGTGCTGCAGCAAGTGGAATTAACTAAACGACGCCAGAGTTATACTCGCGATGTTGCAGTCAGGTATCCCGATCTGAAAAAAGCACTCTCTGGGCAGAGCCAACAACTGTTTCCAGCGATCGTAGAGCAGGTTAAAAATTTGGATCTTTGTGAGAAACAGCCGAGTAGTTCTTTAAGGCTGGCGATTCCAGAAGATGGGAAACAATGCGGTTGGAGCTATGACCCAGAGATCTTCGATCGGAGCAGCATTGAAACGATGTTGCACCAATTCGAGACTTTTGTACAAAGTATTGTCACTAATTTAGAGGGAATTGCAGTTAATCTTCAGCAGCCGATTTCAAAATTGTCCCTGCTAACAGAAACAGAGCGACATCAGCTATTAGTTGAATGGAATAATACTGGAGCTGAGTATCCGCTGGATCAGTGCATCCACCAGTTGTTTGAGGCCCAGGTTGAGCGGACACCCGATGCTGTAGCAGTGGTGTTTGAAGGAGAACAACTCACTTATAGGGAACTGAACGCAAGGGCAAATCAACTCGCTCATCATCTGCGATCGGTAGGAGTGGGGCCAGAAGTTTTGGTAGGTATTTGTGTAGAGCGCTCTCTGGAAATGGTAGTGGGACTACTGGGCATCCTGAAAGCTGGTGGGGCTTATGTACCGCTAGACTCAGCCTATCCACCGGAGAGGGTGGGGTATATGCTAGAACACGCGCAGGCAAAAGTGCTGCTAACTCAGGTGCGGTTAGTCAATTCCCTTCCCCAACATCAAGCGCAAGTCTTCTACCTGGACGCAGATTGGGGGGCGATCTCTACTCTGAGCGACTCCAACCCTACCTGCAACTGCAAACCCGAAAATCTGGCCTATATCATCTACACCTCTGGTTCCACTGGCAAACCCAAGGGAGTAGCGATCGAGCATCGCGGTGTCGCTAACACCCTCCTCGACCTCAACCACCGCTTCGGAGTGGAAGTCAGCGATCGCATATTAGCCATCTCTTCCCTAAGTTTTGACCTCTCGGTTTATGACATTTTCGGACTGCTAGCGGCTGGAGGAACCATCATCATCCCCAAACCCTCCCTCACGCCCGATCCGGCTCATTGGCAAACTCTAGTAGCGCGGGAGCAAATAACGCTCTGGAACTCAGCACCAGCCTTGATGCAGCTATTGGCAGACTATGCGATCGCGAAGGGGGATGCTCTGCCATCTTCTCTGCGCTTAGTCATGATGAGCGGGGATTGGATACCAATGAACTTACCGACACAAATCAAAACTTTATTCCCGATCGCAAAAGTAATTAGCCTGGGAGGTGCCACAGAAGCTTCCATCTGGTCTATCTTATACCCCATCGAAACCATTGACCCGAACTGGAAAAGCATCCCTTACGGTCAGCCCATGACCAACCAGCATTTCTACGTCCTCGACCAAGCACTCAATCCGTGTCCGGTGGGGATATCCGGACATCTCTACATCGGAGGAATTGGTCTGGCTAGAGGTTATTGGCGGGATGAAGAAAAGACCCGCGCCAGTTTCATCGCTCATCCTCTGACTGGGGAGCGTCTTTACCGTACAGGCGACCTGGGACGCTATATGCCCGATCGCAACATCGAGTTTCTCGGTCGCATCGACAACCAAGTAAAAATCCGAGGTTTCCGCATCGAATTGGGAGAAATTGAAACGGTACTCAGCCAGCATCCCGATGTCAGAGAGACTCTAGTCATTGCCACAGATGTGGTTGCAGGCAACAAACAATTAGTAGCTTATATCGTCCCGCAACTACAAGCAGCAGCAAGAAGCAGTGACCTCCGCAGTTTCCTCAAACAAAAACTTGCCGACTACATGATACCGGGAGCATTCCTAGTGTTGGATGCCCTACCATTAACACCCAACGGTAAAGTAGACCGTCGCGCCTTACTCGCAACGGAGTTGCATCTCGAACTGGAAGAGACTTTTGTCGCCCCACGCACTCCTATTGAGGAAATGTTAGCCAGCATTTGGAGTAACATCCTCTCAATTGATTTTGTGGGCATTCGCGACAATTTCTTTGAACTGGGCGGAAATTCCTTATTAGCCACTCAAGTGATTTCGAGGATGCGCGACACCTTGGCTGTTGAATTACCGCTACGCAGTTTATTTGAAGCACCCACAATTGCCGAATTAGCCGAGCGGGTAGAGAATTCGCTCAAGAACAAACAATCCATACAAACTCTGCCTCTTGTACCAATTCCCCGGTCAGAGTCCATCCCATTATCCTTCGCTCAAGCTAGGTTGTGGTTCCTCGATCGCTTAGAGCCAAACAGTCCCTTTTACAATATCCCGCTTGCTTTGCGTCTGAGCGGTCAGCTTAATATAGCAGCTTTAGAGAATAGCATCAACGAAATTATCAGGCGGCATGAAGCGTTACGTACTAACTTTGCGACCTTAGAAAGTCAACCCGTTCAAGTCATCGCCTCAACTCTCAATTGTCAACTACAAGTGGTGAACTTGTTGCACCTAGAAAGTCACCGAGAAATCGAGGCGCAACACTTGGCAAATGAAGAAGCAAATCGACCTTTTAACTTGGAGCGAGAGCCTTTGCTTCGTGGGATGGTGCTACAGCTAGGTGAAACAGAGTACGTCTTGCTACTCACTATGCACCACATTATTTCTGATGGTTGGTCGCTGGGCTTATTCGTCAGGGAGTTAGCAGAAATTTACAAAGCCTTCTCCACTGGACAAGCTCTGGTTTTACCAGAATTACCTGTACAGTACGCCGATTTTAGTGTTTGGCAGCGACGGTGGTTAACTGGACAGGTACTAGAAACCCAGCTTGACTACTGGAAGCAACAACTCAAAGATATTCCCACTGTATTAGAATTACCCACAGACCGACCGCGAAAAGGTGTTCAATCCTTCCGAGGGGCGCATCAATCCTTTGCCATTTCCCAAGAATTGAGTGAGGCACTTGTTGCTTATAGCAAGCGAACAGAAGTAACTCTGTTTATGACGCTTTTAACAGCATTTCAAACCTTGCTTTATCGTTATACAGGACAAGATGACATTGCAGTGGGTACGCCTTTTGCTAATCGGAATCGACAAGAAATAGAGGGATTAATTGGTTTTTTTGTCAATACATTAGTCCTGCGAACCGACCTCGGTGGCAACCCCAGTTTTGAGCAGTTACTCAATCGAGTCCGGGAAGTGGCGTTGCAGGCTTACGCCCATCAAGACGTGCCCTTCGATCAGCTAGTAGAGGCATTACAGCCAAAGCGAGACGTGAGCTATACGCCTTTGTTTCAGGTGGTGTTTGCCCTTGACGACGCTAGTGTGCCTTCTGTGGAACTGCCGGAATTAACGGTAAGCTCGTATTCCGTGGAAATCGGCACAGCCAAGTTTGATTTGACCCTATCAATGGAGAACACTGCTGATGGATTGGTAGGAGTATGGGAATACAATACTGACTTATTTGACGAGACAACGATCGCTCGCATGGCCAGACATTTCCAAACTTTACTGGAAGCGATCGCAACCAATCCCAAGCAGCCGATTTCAGAATTGCCCTTACTAACCGAAACGGAACGACACCAACTATTAGTCGAATGGAATCATACTTGGACTGAGTATCCCCAGAATAAGTGCATCCACCAGTTGTTTGAGGAACAGGTTGAGAGAGAGCCCGATGCTATTGCATTAGTCTTTGAACACAAGCAACTGACCTATAAAGAACTGAACCAACGAGCTAATCAGCTAGCACACCACCTGCGAAATCTGGGTGTGGGTGCAGAGGTAATGGTGGGCATCGGCGTCGAGCGTTCCTTGGAGATGGTGGTGGGAATTTTGGGCATTCTCAAAGCTGGTGGGGCTTATGTACCGCTAGACCCAGCGTATCCCCCCGAACGTTTAACTTTCATGCTAGAAGATACTTCTGTGTCTGTGCTGCTGACTCAAGCGGAGTTAGTCGAGTCTCTTCCCAAACACCAAGCGCGAGTCGTCTGTCTGGATAGAGACTGGGAAGTAATTGAGCGACAGATCCAGGAAAATCCCTCAATTCAAGGTCAGTCTGACAACTTAGCCTATGTGATGTACACGTCAGGCTCTACCGGGATACCCAAAGGGGTTAGCGTTATCCATCAGGGTGTGGTGCGATTAGTCAAAGACACCAACTATGCCAACCTAAGTGCAGAAGAAGTCTTCCTACAGTTGGCTCCCATCTCGTTTGATGCCTCGACTTTGGAGATTTGGGGCAGCCTGCTCAATGGAGCACGGTTGGTAATCATGCCCCCTCATACACCATCTTTGCAGGAGTTAGGACAGGCTATTCGGGGATACCAGATCACGACGCTGTGGCTCACCGCTGGATTGTTTCACATCATGGTGGACGAACAGTTAGAGGACTTAAAACAGGTACGTCAACTACTAGCGGGGGGCGATGTATTATCTGTACCTCACGTACAAAAGGTGCTGCAAGAACTAAAAGGATGCCAGTTGATTAATGGTTATGGCCCGACGGAGAACACCACCTTCACCTGCTGCTACCGGATAACAGAGGCAAATCTGATAGAAAATTCTATTCCTATTGGTGGGCCCATTGCCAACACGCAGGTCTATATTCTAGATGCCCAAAAACAACCTGTCCCGATCGGCATTCCGGGAGAATTGTATATTGGTGGTGCTGGTTTAGCACGGGGCTACCTCAACCGACCCGACCTAACAGCCGATCGCTTTATCCTCAACCCCTTTAGCCATGAACAAGGCGATCGCCTCTACAAAACTGGCGACTTAGCCCGCTACCTATCCGACGGCAATATCGAATTCCTCGGTCGCATCGACCAGCAGGTTAAAATTCGCGGCTTCCGCATCGAACTCGGCGAGATTGAAGCGGTATTGAGCCAACACCCGGATGTACGAGAGTCTGTGGTTATCAAGCGGGATGATGCGTCCGGCAATCAGCGCCTAGTAGCTTATATTGTTTCCAACCTCAGACCAGAACGTACTCCCTTCAACAGTGAATGTCTGGCAGAATTTGACGGGAATCCGGCGGTGAAACTTCGCACGGAAGACATCTCCATCGGTGGCGTCGGCATACTGGGCGTACCGGATAATTGTGGGCCCGGTCAAACCGTCCGCCTGCGCTTGCGTATGCCCGGTTCCGGTGAAGAGCGGTGGTTGGAGGGAACTGTAGCTTGGTGTCGGAGAAACCAAGCTGGGATTGAATTGGCTCTGGGTGCGATCGAACAAGATCTTTTTCAAAAGAGCATAGAGTATCTTCTGGAAACTCAGGGGTTCTGGAAAGTTTTGCAACGCACAGCAGTCGGGAGCTTACGCAATGTTCTCAAGCAGAAGCTGCCCAACTATATGATGCCCTCCAACTTTGTGTTTTTGAATGCTTTGCCGCTGACACCCAACGGCAAAATAGACCGCAAAGCGCTGCCAGAGGGAGATACTTTTAACCTACAGTTGGATTGTGTCGCACCCCAGACTGAGAACGAAGATGCGATCGCTACAGATTGGGAACAAGTATTACACCCAGAAAAAGTTGGTGTCGATGATAATTTATTGGACATCGAACTGGGCGATATCGAGGCGATATTGAGCCAACACCCGGATGTACGAGAGTCTGTAGTTATGAAGCGGGAAGATGCGTCCGGCAATCAGCGCCTCGTAGCCTATATCGTTTCCAACCTCACACCAGAACGTACTGCCTTCAAGAGCGAGTGTCTGGCAGAATTTGACGGTCATCCAGCGGTGGAACTTCGCACAGAAGACATTTCCATCGGTGGCGTCGGCTTAGTGGATGTGCCAGATACTTGTGAGGCCGGTCAAACCGTCCGCCTGCGCTTGCGTATGCCCGGTTTCGGTGAAGAGCGGTGGTTGGCGGGAAAGGTGGCTTGGTGTCGGGGAAACCAAGCAGGGGTTGAGTTGGCTCTGGGTGCGATCGAACAAGATCTTTTTCAACAGAGCATAGCGTATCTTCTGGAAACTCAGGGTTTCTGGAAAGTTTTGCAACGTACAGCGGTGAGGAGTTTACGCAATGTTCTCAAGCAGAAGCTGCCCAACTATATGATGCCCTCCAGCTTTGTGTTCTTGAATGCCTTGCCGCTGATAGCTAATGGCAAAGTAGACCCTCTGGCGCTACCAGTTCCAGATGCTCTTAACATAGAGTTAGAAACAACTTATGTTGCACCGCAGACAGATATCGAGCAAGCGATCGCTACCGTTTGGCAACAGGTATTACACCTAGAGAAAGTCGGTGTGGATGATAATTTCTTCGATCTAGGCGGTCATTCATTACTGATGGCTCAGGCTCATAGTAAACTGAAAGAAGCGATCGACAGAGATGTTTCAATGATGGAGATGTTTAAATATCCAACCATCAGTTCTTTGGCAAAATATTTAAGTGAGGAACCCGAGGAAAAATCCTCGGTTGGGCAAAGCCGCGATCGCATCAATAAACAAAAAGACGCAATCAATCGCCAAAAGCAAAAACAGCGCTTGCAAGGAAAGAATAAAAATGGATAACTCTGAAACTTCCGAGTCTATAGAAGGTATCGCTATCATCGGCATGGCAGGTCGCTTTCCTGGCGCTAAAAATGTTGATGAGTTCTGGCAAAACCTACGGGACGGTGTGGAATCTATTTCTTTCTTCTCCGAACAAGAACTAGAATCTTTAGGCATTGACCAATCAGTGGTGCGTGACCCCCGCTATGTAAAAGCAAGAGGGGTACTAGAAGATATTGAGTTGTTTGATGCTTCATTCTTTGGGTTTAATCCTAGAGAAGCTGAAATTACAGATCCACAACACCGCTTTTTCTTGGAGTCAGCTTGGCAAGCTCTAGAAAATGCTGGGTACAACTCGGAAACTTACGAAGGTTCGGTTGGGGTTTACGCAGGCGCTGGGAGTTTCAATACTTATTTTTTGAATAACCTTTATCCTAATCATCAGCTTAGAGAATCAGTTGGAGATTTCCAACTTGCGATCGCTAATGAGAAAGATTTCTTGTCAACTCGCGTTTCTTACAAATTAAACTTGAAGGGGCCGAGTGTTACTGTTCAAACAGCCTGTTCTACTTCATTGGTTGCGATTAGCATGGCTTGCCAAAGTTTACTGAATTACCAATGCGATATGGCTTTGGCTGGTGGGGTTTCTATAGGCGTTACCCAAAAGGCAGGATATTTTTATAAAGAGGGAATGATTCTTTCGCCAGACGGACACTGTAGAGCCTTTGATGCTAAGGCACAGGGAACTGTTAGCGGTAGCGGTGTGGGAATTGTTGTTTTGAAAAGATTAGAGGAGGCGATCGCAGACGGAGATTATATTCATGCGGTGATTAAAGGTTCTGCGCTCAATAATGATGGTGCTTTCAAAATTGGCTACACAGCTCCCAGTATAGATGGTCAGGCCCAGGCGATCGCAGATGCTCTGGCGATCGCAGAAATTCCCCCGGAAACCGTCAGCTATATAGAAGCTCACGGAACCGGAACACCTCTGGGCGATCCGATCGAAATCGCTGCGTTGACGCAAGCTTTCTCCCTTGAAACTAAGAAAAAAGGCTTTTGTGCGATCGGTTCGGCAAAAACCAATATCGGACATTTGGATACTGCTGCTGGTGTCACTGGCTTAATCAAAACTGTCCAAGCTCTCAAACACCACTTAATACCACCTAGCTTGCATTTTGAACAAGCTAATCCCAAGATAGATTTTGCCAACAGCCCCTTTTACGTTAATACTAAACTTTCCGAATGGAAAGCAGATAAAACGCCGCGCCGTGCTGGAGTTAGTTCCTTTGGCATCGGTGGAACTAATGCTCATGTGGTGCTAGAAGAAGCACCTAGTGTAGAAAAATCTGGAGAATCCCGACCATCACAACTGTTAGTTTTATCTGCAAAAACTAGCTCTGCACTTGATTGTGCCACGGTAAATTTGAGCAACTATTTAAAGCAGCATCCCGATGAAAATATTGCTGATGTTGCTTATACGCTTCAAGTTGGTAGAAGAGTTTTCAGCCATCGACGGATAGTAGTTTGTAATGACATAGAAGAAAGTGTGATTACCCTCGACACTCTTGATGCAAAACGAGTTTTTACGAGCTTCCAAGAATCTAAAGATCGACCTGTCGTATTTATGTTTTCAGGACAGGGTTCACAGTACATCAATATGAGCTTGGAACTTTACCAAGTTGAACCAACTTTTCGCGAACTGATCGATATCTGTTCGGAAATTCTTAGACCTCGCTTGGGAATTGATCTGCGCCACGTACTTTATCCAAATGAAGCACAAGCAGAAGCAGCTACAAACCAATTAAAACAGACTGCGATTACACAGCCAGCACTGTTTGCGATCGAATATGCTTTAGCTAAATTATGGATGTCTTGGGGAGTGCATCCCAAAGCGATGATTGGTCATAGCATTGGTGAATATGTAGCAGCTTGTTTGTCGGGTGTTTTCTCCTTGGAAGAGGGCTTATCCTTGGTAGCGGCGCGAGGTAAATTAATGCAACAATTGCCGAGTGGTTCCATGCTTGCAGTTCCACTTCCAGAACAGCAAATGCAACCACTTT
This sequence comes from Microcoleus sp. Pol7_B2, assembly GCF_036701035.1. NCBI lineage: Bacteria > Bacillati > Cyanobacteriota > Cyanophyceae > Oscillatoriales > Microcoleaceae > Microcoleus > Microcoleus sp. Pol7_B2. The sequence goes on from NZ_JAUBQB010000008.1 coordinate 109,572, forward strand.
TGGGCAATAAACTCGATTTAGCTGTGATTAACGGAGCATCTATGAGCGTGGTTTCAGGTGCTACTGATGCCATAGATGAATTGGAACAAAAACTACTTGAAAAAAGTGTAGAGTGTCGCCGATTGCACACTTCTCATGCCTTCCATTCACAGATGATGGAGCCAATTTTAGAACCCTTCACCGAACATGTTAAAAAAGTTAAGCTGAACTCGCCTAAGATTCCCTACATCTCCAATGTCACTGGTAATTGGATAACAGCGACGCAGGCGACAAGTCCGAGTTATTATGCTCAACATCTGCGGCAAACAGTACGCTTTGCAGACGGCTTACAACAGCTATTAAAAGACCAAAATCAAATATTGCTCGAAGTGGGGCCAGGACGGACTTTGAACACGCTAGCAAAACAGCATCCTAATAAGGGGGCTGAGCAGATTGTACTTTCTTCATTGCGCCATCCACAAGACCCAAATTCAGATGTAGCTTTCTTACTTACTACATTGGGTAAACTCTGGTTAGGAGGAGTACAAATAGATTGGCCTAAATTTTATGCTGATGAGCAGCGTTATCGTCTCCCATTGCCAACATATCCGTTTGAGCGCCAACGTTACTGGATTGAAGCACCAGGAATCGAGCAAACGATTAAAATTGCATCTTTACCCGATGAAAATTCCCAACCCATAGATTCAACACCACACCACTCTCGACCGAGTTTACACAATACCTATATTGCTCCTAGAGAGGAAATTGAGCAAACTATTGCTAGTATCTGGCAAGAATTTCTCGGCATCGAGCAAGTAGGGATTGATGATGATTTTTTTGATTTAGGCGGAGATTCATTATTAGCCGTTCAACTAATAACTAAATTAAACGAAACACTGCAAAAATCCTTGTCTCCTCATAGCCTCTTACAATCATCTACTGTTGCAGCTTTGGCTGCATTAATTACAGACAATGCCGACTTGTCAGATAATCCTGACCAGCAACTCCAGACAGCTTCGGAGTCCTTGTTAGTAGAAATTCAGCGTGGTAGTTTTAAGCAACCTTTGTTCTTAGTTCATCCGGTAGGCGGTCACGTTTATATTTATCGGGATTTAGCGCGTTATCTAGGTTCGGATCAGGCTGTTTTTGGAATACAAGCGCACGCCTCAGATGGGGAAACCGAGTCTTTTGCTAAAGTTGAGGAAATGGCTGCTCGCTATATTGAAGCAGTGCGCGTTCAACAACCAGAAGGCCCCTATTTTTTGGGTGGTTCTTCCTTTGGAGGAACAGTTGCTTTTGAGATGGCCCAGCAACTCAACGCCCAAGGTGAAAAGATAGCACTGTTAACTTTAATCGATACTCCGGGTCCTGGTCAAATGCCTGTTTTAGAAACGGAAGATGAGACAGCAATTTTGCTATATTTACTAGGCGTTGGTTTCAATCTGTCTCTTTCTATGGATGTCCTTCAAAAACTGGAACCAGAGGAGCAACTTCTCTACTTTTTGGAGCAAGTAAAGATTGCTAAAAGGGTAGTTCCTCCCGATTTTGGATTACCTGAGATTCGCCAGTTTCTTCATCTGTTTAAAGTACACGCCCAAGCGATGCTAAATTACATCCCTCAAACTTATGGAGGCCGAATTATATTTTTTCGTGCGACAGAACAAAATGAAGTTAATGCCAAAAATCCAGAATTACCTTGGATTGAGGTTGCTCGCGTAGGGGTAGAAGTTCGAGCAGTGCCTGGAAATCATATTACTATGAACTATCCCCCTCATGTTCAGGTTATGGCGGAACAACTTAGAGTATACCTTGATGAGGCAAGAAAGCTAATTTAGATTGGCTCTTGGGTTTTTAAATAGATAACTTTCAAAGGAGATCCTATGGCTTTATATACAGAGAAGGCCCCACCAGAAGGCGAAAACTCATCCTCATTGCTACTAGAAATGATGTATGGTTTTAAAATATCCCAGGCTCTTTTTGTAGCGGCAAAACTAGAAATTGCAGATATTCTGAGTGATGGTTCTAAGACTGCTGATGAACTTGCGAAAGCTACAAGTGTAAATTCTCGTGGTATTTATCACCTGATGCGTATGCTAGTAAGTGTTGGTGTATTTTCTCTGGAAGGTAATGAAAAGTTTTGCTTAAATTCTCTGGGAAAACATCTCCTGACTGGTACTTCTGATTCTTTACGAGGTACGGTTTTGGCAATGGGTGATGAACTCTATCAGGGATGGGGGAATTTACTTTACGGTATAAAGACTGGAGAAACTCCATTTGAACATACTTTTAAAACTAATCTTTATAGCTATTTAAAGCAGAATTCTGAGGCGGCAGTAAATTTTAATGAGTGGATGAAGGAGACAACAAGGGAGTGGCTGCTTCCGGTGCTTGAAGCTTATGATTTTTCAGACGTTAAGACACTTGTGGATGTTGGAGGGGGAATTGGAACCCTAACGGCTGTGATTCTGAATGCGAATCCCAAGCTACAAGCGATTTTGTTCGATCGCGAAGATGTTGTTGTGGATGCGGATCAGGTTTTGGAAGAAGCTGGAGTTGCAGATAGGTGTCAAATAGTTGGAGGCAGCTTTTTCGAGGCGGTTCCCCCTAGTGGCGATCTTTACTTACTCTCTCGTGTCCTCCTCAATTGGGACGATGCTCGGGCTATTACAATTCTTAAAAACTGCTATCAAGCTATGACAGCTAAAGATCGGCTGGTGATTGTGGATTTTATGTTGCCTGAAGGCAAAATGTCGCCCTTTATTGGGATGGGTAGCCTAACTTTGTTCATTCTGGGGGGTACTTTCATGCGGAAAAAAGATGAATTTTATAATTTACTTTCCTCCGCAGGGTTTAAAGTGACTAATATGATAGAAACGAAAGGGCCAGTAAGTGTGATCGAGGCGAAACCTGATTGACCTTACTAATCTAAAAACAGGGGAATTATTCTGGTGTAGGATTACTATTGCTCAATTAATCTCAATCCTCTTATAGCAATTATGAAAAGTTATGCAACAATCACAAAGGTAGGTTGGGCTGCACTTCGTTCCCCCCGACATCAGGATTCTAGCAATATTTTTCAGAATTGCTATTATCAAGACTTGAACAAAGTTCAAGTCCAAACAAAGCGCAAACCTGCTATGTGTTAGGCAAATACGTCACCATTATGTTGCAGCCAAGCGGAAAAACGATCGGACTTTGACTGTGCGATCGCATTGCTAGCGATTTCAATCGTCCGCTTTATGGTCGATATCCATCTATCCTACCGCTTCACCAGATTGTGTTCCCACTTCCAAACACAGCTAGAAATCAAATTCGTACAGATATGAGCCGTAATTGGCACTAACAAATTTCCAGTCGCTAAAACGCTGTAACCCAACAGCAATCCGACAGCCGTTGCCCAAACAGCATAAGGCCACTGATCCATGCCTCCCAAGTGCAGAATGCCGAAACAAAAACTCGATAAAACTAAACTGGTAACATTCAATCCCAAAGCAGACAGCATCACGCCTCGAAATAGCAATTCTTCGCTAAGTCCCGGCAGCAGTCCCAGCCAAATCAAATCCGGCCAAAACAAAGGTTTGAGAACTACTTCCAAGTAAACGTCTGCACTCCGGCGATAACCCGGCCAAAGGTGATAAACGATCGCACTACCGCCTGTAATGGCCAGCCCGAGCGCACATCCGTTGAGCAAGTCGATTCCTATCAATTTGACTGGCAAAAGCGATACCGATCCAAATAGCAACCACAATTTAGCTACGGCCAGCAACATAATTGCTGTCACGCCCATTGCTACTAAAATTTGGGTGCGCGTCAAGGGTTCAATTTCAGGATTTCCGGGAAGTTTTTCTGCCACTTAATCACTTTTAGATTTGATGTTTGAGATTTTAGATTTGTTTTGTTGAGTTAGACAAACAACGCAGGGAGGAGATGTCTGCACCCAAGGAAGCTGGACTGATGCCGGCTCGCAAAGCGACCAAAACTCCGATCGCCTCTAAATATGAGTTTACCTGCAAAGCTTTGATTCCGAGTTTTTCGGGAGTCGCCTGCATCTGGGTTTTGTTGTCGCCCACAGCGATGATTTGTACGGACGATCGCCCACTCAAACTCAGAATAGCACTGCCGCCGCAGGCTGTGGCGGGTATCACCACCGCATCGACTCGATCGGCGGTAATTGATAATTGATTGTGCTGCTGGCTTTCTGGCGCTACCAATTGGGGAGCTTTGCTGAGGCCGGCAAGGACGCAAGGTAGGAAAGTATAGCCGATTTCCTCAGCAGCCGATCGCGGGGACAGGTGCGGATCGAGGGGAAGCGCAGACAACGCGGGGGCGTGGGCGCAGGGGATTTTAAACGTCTTGACGATGAGGTGGCTGATCACAGCTTCCGCGCCGGCGAGGGGGTCAACTCCTTTGCCGCGGCGGTAGTTTTCGAGGGCGAGGCTGCCTTCATCGTCGGGAAATCTGGCTACAACTGCGATCGCCTCTACTCTTGCTTGTTCGATCAATTTTTCTGCCGCGCGCAATAAACTGTCGGGATTGCCGATCGTCCCCCAGGATGCCCCTGATTCAGAAATACGCAATTCTACTTGCAGAGGGCGATCGGTTAAAACACAATCGGTTATATTCAAGCCCAATGTAGCTCTCGCTGCATCAGCCGCTTGCAAGTGTCGCAACTGCAAGTCTGGTTCGATCGCGGAATCGAGGATTAAGCCGATGCGATTTTGATGTACCGGTTGCAGTCCCCAGCATCCGGCAGCAAATTTGTCAAGGGCGTAACCTTCAACGTAGAGAGCGTTAGGTATCGGCCAATAAAGTTGAGCGCCGTTGAGGACGTTGGGGTGAGTGATCAGGGTGTCTGAAATTTGGGCGATCGCCCTAGCCACCGGCAGCGCATCTCCTGCAAACCCACCAATCGATGCTCCAACGCCTGTGGGGACTATCAAAACCACTGTCAAAGGGCGGGGGTTCACGGTGTTGCGGGGGATGCTTCCACGAGCACGTAGCCTTCTACCACAGCCTTTTGCCGATCTACATCCACATCTGTGACTGCCCACCGCAGGGGTTCGCCGTACTTTTGCAGTTCAATTTCAATAGCCGAGTGCAGTTGCTCGGCGGTCTCGTGGAGGTCAACTTCTGCGGAAATGAAATGGGTGGTCATAGGGCGATCCATAGTAGTTTTACCGCTAACGGTACTTAGGTCAATTTTAGCTTAGCCCTAGGATTTACCGAATTGGCGATCGTACACAATGTCTTCTTTTTCTGTTTCTATCTTCAAGTTCGATCGGGGATAAGCAACGCACAGCAACACATAACCTTCTGCCTGAAGATCGGGACTAACGCCCATACCATCAGCTTGATCGACCTTCCCTTCAATAATTTTACCAGCGCAAGTAGTACAAACCCCCGCATTGCAAGAACTCGGCAACTCAATGCCGGCGTCGTTAGCGACGCGGAGAATTTGTTTATCTTCGGGTACTTCTACGGTATAGGTAGAGCCTTGGTGGATCAATTCAACAGTGTAAGTCTTAGACATATTTCAATTATTGGTTTTAATTCCCCAATTGGAATTTACGCTAGATTTGGAAACAAAGCAATCAGTATTTTACCGCTGTTTGTGCTTTTGTGCAAATTTCCAACTGCTGTTTTTATTGATAATTTTTTTTATTAATTGGCTGGGGCGAGCGATCGGCATTTTGTCAATGACTTTTTCACAAATTATTACAAGCCTCACAGCGGAGCTCTGCCACAAAGCACTTATACCTAATTAATTTTTTGCCTTCAAGCCAACAACTCATCAACCGCAACGCTAAAACCCGGCAGCACTAGCTGAGTGCTGACTGTATAACCCAGGTTAAAAGTTAACTTTTGAGTTTGAGTCATTATCAATATCCAGCGACTTTCTGGAAAAACAATCCAAGCTTCCAGACAACCTGAATCTAAATATTCTTGGGCTTTCAGAAATATTTCTTCCGCAATATCACTAGGAGAAACTATTTCAGCAATTAACGGCGGACTTTGAGGCAAAGTAGGAACATCGCCATATTGAGCCACAAGTTCAGGAGTCAGATAAGCTACATCAGGACGGCGCACTCGCCTGTCAGTACGACAAGGAACTTCTGTATAAACTTCGCCGCCTTGTCCGCTAGATATCTTATAACTTCTCCAACAATAATCTAGTCGAGATTGGATTCGACTGTGTTTTACTGTCATGCCTTTTTTCTCCGCGATTTGCCCGTCCACCCATTCCATGCACTCGGGGGGATTAGCCATAAAGTCTTCTAGAGAAACATTTTCTGATAAAACGGCAGCCATTACCATAGCCATTTACTTCCTTTTGCAGCATTCACTGATATTGTAGTCCTTTTTGCGATATCTTCACTGATGGGAATTGCATAAAGAGTCTATATCCTACCAATTCCCCATTACCAATTCCCCATCTAATCAATATTAATTTGATTGGGAGGTTTAGGTTGATTCTCTTGCTCATCCTTCAAAGTTTTACGCCCAGAACTAGCATACTCCTTGTACATTTCCACAAACATCTTGGTTAACTGTTGCAAAGAAAGTTGTTCGCCATTAACTTGAGCTTTCATATAAGCTTTAAGCACTTCAATGTAAGCCAAACCTAGAGCAAGCGTGAGAGTTGCTGCGGTTGCACCGGAGATAGCACCGCCGACAACAGTACCCGCACCAGGAATCATTTTAATCAAATTAGTAACAATACTTCTGCCGACAGCAGTAACCCCGCCAGCGCCGCTAATAGCAGACAGCATCGCGGAAATAAACCCCTTATCAAAGGGCATTCCAAAAATTACAGTAATATTAGCAATCATGGCTGTTTGCATCGTCATCAAAATCGGCGCATCAGCAAACGGTACAGGAGTCGCCCCGACAATAGCCGAACCGGCTACATAAGCACTTAGATACTTAAATGCCATATCGGATTTGAGCGCAATATTAGCAATTTGTTCTTTAACAAAAGCTTTTTTAGCTACTTCCGGCAGCAGTTGAAAAGTTGCATCTACCAACTTATCTAAACCGTGAGATTTTACTGTATAATCCTCATCTATTTCTTCCGGTTCAGCCATGACCGGGATGATTTGACTGACTGGCAAATTCATGTGTTCCAGTTGCTTGAAAAACTCGCCCGGCTTTTTAGATGTCGTCTGAGTCAGCACTAAAAGAACTGGTACATCTTTGACTTCCATTTCTTTTAGCCAGCTTTCCTCCACAGATTCTATTCTATTGGCGCTGTGATTGATGCAGTACCAGATGACGTGAATGTGTTCTTTTGGGTGCAGGAGTCTTTGGTCTTCAATCAGTTTAGCAACGTTTAATTGAATAACTTTAATTTGTTCGGCGTTGAGTTCGAGTCCGGGAGTATCGTAGACTGTAATTGGGCAATTCGGTTTTGTATATTGGCGGATGCCTTGAGTTATGGGGCGGCCGACTCCGGTTTCTGCTAAGCGTTGGCGAAAAACGGAATTGATCAGGGTACTTTTGCCAACACCAGTTTTGCCGATGACTAAAACATTGCACTGTCCCACTTGGTCTTCTGCGTCTTTGAAGGCGTAATAACTTCTATTTAAAAGCTCGTCTAAGGAAAAGTCGTCTGACATGGTGGTTTGCTCCGATAAGGGTGGGATATTAATTAAATACCACCGAATAGAATTCCGATGCTATACAAACGAAGTCCGCGAAGGCGGACTGGCGGAGTATTAAGAATATTGTAGCAATTTGATTTCAAAACTGGTGAAACCGTTGTTTGTAGTAAGGACTTTAGTCCTTTCTTATCAAGCTAGACTACAACGCATCAAGTTGCCACTGGGAAGTTATGGCACTTTTGCAAGAAGTCTGCTGTTACTATTATGACCGATCGCCCTTGCCGATCGCACTTTGACCGACACTGCTGAAATTATACTGTAACGCCGTCAGGCCGAGCAACGTAGGCTGACTTGCTTCTAATAGCGACAGCTTTTAACCTATCGGTTCTCGGCATTACGGGTATTTCCGGCGATCGACTTATGCAAATAAATCAGTTCCTCGGCTCATTTTTACAGAACAGCACGCAGAGGGAACCTTACAATAGCGACATTCCCAATCGCTAGGCTTTGGGTTGGGAGGTTGAGAATTACAAAGCATGGCAATTAACTGCTGCAAACGCTGTCTAAATTGCTCATTAACATACCACTTGGGAATATCTAAAATGCCATATCGATAAACTAAGCGCCCGTGCGGAATGTGACCTTTAAACATATTTTTGGTTTCGGGGGCAAAGGGCAACATTGACATATAGAGAAGCACTTGCATTTTATGTGAATCTTTGCGCTTGCCTGTTTTGATATCTTCGACAACAGCCCAATCATCTTTGATAGCAATGATATCTGGTCTGCCAGCAACGCAGATATCAAACATTTGACCTTTATATTTGAATGAATTTTGATTTTCAACATATACGGTGAAACCTTCATTTTGCAGTTGTACTGCTCGTTGAATCAGCTTTTCTTCATGTTCTGAGGGGTCATAGGTACTCGGTTGTTTTTCAAATTGATAGTGAGTTCGTTGCCATAATGCGTGTAGACAATCTTTCTCGGTTGCTAAAAGTTCGGCAATCCCAGTTACAGTGGCGTAGGGATGGAATCTTTTTTGCGCTTGTGTTGGCATATTTTTTAGAGGTGTGTTTGGGATGTCTTTACGATGACACTCACTCCCAAATGATGTCTAGTTAATTTCAGAGAATTGTTGGTGATAACAAATGAGGATTTTGAGTGATAAAATAATTTAAAATAATGTCAAATTATTTTAAATAATGACTTGCGCTAAGGAGTTGCCGGCTAGATACAAGCTTGCTAGGATAAGCTGATAAGGCTGAGTTATGGAAGTGGATGTATGAATCTTAAGCAAAATTTTCAGAACCAAATCGCGGAAGAGCTATTCCCTGGAAACATGACTGAGGATAAGGCTTGTTTTCTTCGGCGATTCGCCCCGGATAATCACCCGGATAACAGAGAAAGCACTAATAAAGAAATTGCTAAACTAATGAAAAACGATTTAGCAGTTTATTGTGAAGAAAAAATAAATCAAACTCTTCGGAAAGTGATTGAGGCAGTTCATAAAGCCTACGAAGAAGAGATGAAAGCGGACGGCGTTAATACTGAGGCGTTGTTAAATCTTAAAGCAGGGGGGACACTTAAAGGAAAAGAGGAGGAAGAGAGTCACAAAAAATTTAGTCCCTGGAAAGAAGTTTATAAGTGGCTGTGGAATCATAAATACCTGCGGTGGGTTGATATTAATGGTTGGGAGATTTTAAAGAAACAAGCTAAAACGGCTCCCGATTGGATACAGTTTTTAACTGAGCAGGAAATGGCGTCAGTGGGAGTTGGTACTAGAGCACTTAAGCCGCTATCGCCTCGGTCTTCTGCACGAAAAATTGACCCCACAATTCCAATTAATCAGCCTTTGTCGATGAGGGTAGATTTGGCATATCCTAACTATCAAATGCTTTTGTTGTATCGCAGTGCTGAGACGAAATATGTACTCTGTCCATCTTTGGGATATGCACCTAATGGTGTGAATAAACCACCGATGACGCTGCCTCAAAAGGATTCTGTGGCAGATGATAATAAGGAAATGTTTACTTTTGAGGAACTAGGAAAGGAAGAATTTTTAGCAATTTCAGTGGAGAATTATTTAAATTTAGATTGGTTGATTCCCCGTGAAGAGGAAGCTTTGCCGGAATGGAATGCTGAACGGCTTAAAGAGTTATTTGAACAATTGGAAAAACAAGATAATTGGCAAGTGTTTTATCAAAGCTTTGAGGTGGTGGAAAAATAGCCGTAAGTCATTTCGTCAAGCATCCCGTCAGGGATTTTAATCCCTCCCTAATAGCTAAAGTCGGTTTTAACCGACTGCAAAACAATCGAATTAGTCCTATGCAAGAGGACTCGCAGCTCTGAGACAGGGGTTTTAACCCCTGGCGGATGGGAAGTTTAGAGAGAGGGAATCATGTTTGAGGTTGGGTTTCTCTCCTACTCAATACTTTGAATTAGTTTAATGTTATTTCTCAGCCATTCATTGACCAAAACTTGAACCTCAATCTTTTTATGATCAGCAATTTTAGTCACAAATTCCTCGACATCGGGATCGAGATAAATGGGATAATGAAACGTAGCATCAGGATGGTAAAACTTGCCTTGTTGTGTTTGGGAAAAGTCATACTCTGATTTCATAATTGCCTCTCTTGATAAGCTTGGGTTTCAGTGAGATTAGCTTTACGGGCTGAAATAATCCGAATTATACAGGAGGTGCGATCGGTTTGTTCAAAGGTATGGATAACAACCCTTAAAACTCCTGTTTCATCTAAGCCTAGGGTAATCTATCTATATTCATATTAACTGTGTTCTTCATCATAGATTGTTAATTGAGAAAGAGCGCGAAAAACTGTTGATTCCAAACTTAAACTTAATGTGTGCGAATATTTTGCTTTTCTTTTGCTGGATTCTAACCCAAGTTATAATCCAAGGCAATTTGTCAGGGAAAATTAAGTACAATTTTATCCTAACCTAAATTATAAATTTATGAATTTATGTAATTGTGTAATAGTTTATAGTTAAAGAAGCGCGGTTTTTGCTCTGTCAGATAGCAGCCCAAATAGCCCAAAAAATTACATACTAGGAAAAAAAAATGGACGAAAACTGCCTCACTGTCTATGAGCAACTAATTCAAGGATTAATCAAAAGTCCTACCAATAAAAAAGCCCAAATATTAAATGCTAATCTGGCACTTATTAACCCTAAACTCTTGGTAGTAGCTATCAAGATTCATCAACAATATGCCGATGATGGTAACGAAAATATCGCTAAATATTTAGCCCGCTTCTCCCTAAAGCTTGCTGAATTACTTGGCAGTCATAAGCAGATAATAAAATTGAGAAAAGTAACAGCCGATATTTTGTTCAAGTGGGGAATTCAGCAATATTACAGTAGCCATTTTCTTGTTGCTTTTCAGTGCTGGCAACAGTGCCTTATTATTTATCAAGCTATTGACGAGCGACAAGGGGAATGCAATTCTCTGGGAAACTTAGGCATCGCTTACTACTCTCTGGGAGATTACGAAGCAGCGATTGCTTGTCAACAAAAGTCTTTAGCTATTTGTCGGGAAATCAAAGATCAGTACGGGAAAGCTACTTCACTGGGCAATTTAGGGATCACTTACAAATCTCTAGGGCAGTATGAACGAGCGCTCACCTACCATAAAAAGCAATTAGCTATTTGTCAAAAAATCAAGGAATGTCGAGGAAAAGCATCTGCACTGGGAAGTTTAGGTAACATTTACTCCTCTTTGGGAGAGTATAAACGAGCGCTCACCTACCATAAAAAGCAATTAGCTATTTATCAGAAAATCAACGACTATCGAGGGCAAGGCAATTCTCTGGGAAATTTAGGCAACGTTTACTACTTTCTGAGAGAGTCCGAACTAGCAATCAACTTCCACGAACAGTCTTTAGCTATTAAACGGGATATTAAAGACCGCCAAGGGGAAGCGAATTCTCTGGGAAATTTAGGCAATATTTACGACTCTCTGGGAGAAAGCGAACAAGCGATCAACCTGCACAAACAGTCTTTAGCCATTCAACGGGAAATCAAAAACTGGGAAGGGGAAGCCGCTTCCCTCAACAATATTGGCAATGCTTACCAGCAATTGCAACAAACAGAGAAAGCTATTGATAACTATCGAGAATGCCTCAAAAAAATTGCCGCCCCTGAAACTATACCACCTCTATGCTTTAAAGCAGGTCGCAACCTCGGTGATATAGGCTTTACCCAAGGCGACTGGCAACTCGCCTTAGAAGGATACGAACCCGCCATAAAAGCAGTCGAACAACTCCGCAAAGGCTCCACCACCGACAAACGCCGCCAAGAAATCATTAAAGAAGCCATCTCCGTTTACGCCAACGCCGTCCAATGCTACATCAACCTCAAACAATACGATAAAGCCGTCGAAACGGCAGACGGTTCCCAATCGCGCCACCTCGCCGACTTATTCGCCAGCAAAGACCTCTACCCCCAAGGCGAAATTCCCCCCGAAGTCGAAGCATACTATCGCCTGCAACAACAAAGCGATCGCTTGCGTATTTCTGAAAATGACGGTACAAAAGCGATCGCAGCCACTCGCCAACCAACCCCCAACGGCGACGCTATCATCGAAAAAATTAAAGAATTAGAAGCAGAAAAACAGCAAGCTTGGCTAAAAATTCGCAGCAAAGACCAAGTTTTGGCGGCTCAATTGCAACCAGCCCCCCTCAGTTTCGACCAGATGCAAGCCTTAATTCCCGATGCCGAAACCGCCATCCTCAATTTTTACACCACTGATGAGCATACCCACATTTTCATCTTGCGCCAAAATCAATCAACCCAACTCCACACCTGCGAAGGTCAAGGATATGAATCCTTGCAAAATTGGCTATTGAACAACTGGTTAAGGCCTTATGTCGAAAACAAAACCGCATGGAAAAATCAAATGGGTGAATTTCTCCCAGAACTCGCTAACCGCCTGCAAATTAATCAACTAATTTCCCAAAATCTCAACGGCATCAAAGAACTGATTATCATCCCTCACCTGTACCTGCATCAAATCCCCTTTGCTGCCTTACCTTTAAACAAGATTCCCATTCCCCACAGCAATACAGCCTCCGACAGAACACGCGGCTTAAAACCTCTCAGCAAACCCATCATCACCCCGGCCAAAACCTCGCCCCAAAAACAACCCGAATACCTCAGCGATAAATTCCGCCTCCGCATTGTTCCCAGTTGCCAAATTCTCAACTTTTGCCACCAGCGAGGCAACCTCAAACCTGCCACAATGGGAATTGTGGAAAATGCCACAGGCGACCTCGTTTTCACTGGCTACGAGTGCGAAACCCTGGCAACCATGCACCAAATTGATAAAAATTCCCGCCTCGAATATCAGGAAGCGACGATCGGCAACTATCAAAATTTACTCAACCAAGTGCAAGTCCTTCATTCCAGCCATCACGCCAGTGCCGATCTGAATAATTCCCTAGAATCAAAACTGCATTTATTTGATGGCGATATCAACCTCGGTCGTGTTTTTACCTGGAGATTTACCGACTTAGCCGAAGTGTTCCTCTCCTGCTGCGAAACCAATTTAACCTTTACCCAAATTACCGACGATCCGCTCTCGATAGCTAGCGGTTTCCTCTGTGCGGGTGCGCGAAATGTGGTCAGTACCTTGTGGGCTGTGGATGATTTAGCAACCGCTTTATTTTGCATTTTATACTATCAGGAAAAGCAGGATAATAGCCGATCGCAAGCGCTGCGAAAAGCACAATTTAAGCTACGCACGTTGACAGGTGATGAGTTATCTAGTAAATATAAACCCCTGTTAGAGGACTATTTTGAGCAACAAAAAGGAGAAAAACAAGCAGAAATTGTCAAAAATGTGCGATTGCGTTTAGACTGGCTTTGTCGGCAAGAATTGCCGTTTGTCAGTCCCTATAATTGGGCGGGGTTTGTGTCGCAGGGTTTGGCGTAGGAGAAACAGAGGTCAAGAAAATCATCTTTTCGCCCAAAAAAAAGCGCCTGAGTTCCCCCAGACGCATACCATAAAATCAACAAATTGTCAACTCTAACCTAACCATTCAAAGCCTCAGCACCGCCGCAAACTTCCAGGATTTCCTGAGTAATTGCCGCTTGCCGCGCCTTGTTATAAGTTAGCGTCAAACTACCGATCAAATCGCTAGCATTCTCACTAGCATTGTTCATCGCCGTCATCCGCGCAGCCAACTCGCTAGCAGCAGACTCTTGCAAAGCCCGCAGCAATTGGTTGTTCAAATACAAGGGCAAAAGAGCCTCCAGAATTTGCGCCGGATCTTGCTCGAAAATCATGTCCCTGGGCAAACTCTTCGTAGGTGAAGCAACCTTCTCCCGCGATACTTGAAACTGTCCGCCTTGCGATGTCAAGCGGAAGATTTCATCATCAGGAGTTTCCAAACCTTGGGGGTCGAGGGGCAGCAAGGTTTGAATTACCGGACGCGAACTAATTAGTGACACAAACTTGGTGTAAATTAGCTCAACTCTGTCCACAGTTCCTGACAGGAACAAAGAAAGCAATTCGTCAGCAATTTGTGCCGCTTCCGGTGCTGTGGGAATTTGTTCTAAGTTAGCGTAAGTAGCATCGATCGGCTGTTCGCGGCGCTGGAAATACTGAGTAGCTTTGCGTCCTACCAACACGTATTTGTAGTCTAAGCCTTCAGCTTTGATTTCCTTAGCGCGATTTTCGGCGTATCTGATGATGTTGCTATTGTAGCCGCCGCACAAACCCCGATCGCCCGAAACTACCAACAGTCCCACCGATCGCACTTCGCGTTTTTTCAGCAGCGGCAAATCCAGGTTTTCAAACTGCAAGCGTTCCGCCAAACCGTACAATACCTCTGCCAGTCGATCGGCAAAAGGCCGAGTAGCAGTCACCTGTTCTTGAGCGCGGCGCACCTTTGCAGCGGCCACCAAACGCATCGCTTCTGTAATCTTTTTAGTGTTCTTGACCGACTTAATGCGATCGCGAATAGTTTTCAGATTTGCCATAACTTTCTCCTTACATCCTTGCCCGCATCTTCTTAATTAAAACCGCAGATTAACGCAGAGTAACGCAGATTAACTTCAGATTATCTACGTTAATCCGCGTTCATCTGCGGTTCAAAATTCCTACTTGTCTACTACGCAGAAACTAGAAAACTTTGCTTGTATTCAGTGATGCCTTCTTTCAGCAGCTTTTCAGCTTCATCAGTCAAAGCTTTTCCGCCTTGAACAATTTCGCCGTACTTCGGCTTGCTAGTCCGCAAATAGTCGCGCAAACCAACAGTAAACTTGCTGACTTTTTCCACAGGAATGTCATCCATATAGCCGTTAATACCGGCATAGATTACAGCCACTTGTTCGTTCATCGGCAGAGGCGAACTTTGGGGCTGTTTCAACAGTTCCCGCAAGCGCTGACCGCGCGACAATTGATTCTGAGTAGCTTTATCCAAGTCTGAAGCAAACTGAGAAAATGCTGCCAGTTCTTCAAACTGTGCCAATTCCAATTTCACCTTACCGGCTACTTTTTTCATCGCCTTAGTTTGAGCTGCCGAACCTACCCGCGATACCGAAATACCGGGGTTTACTGCCGGACGCAAACCAGCGTTAAACAAGTCAGAAGAAAGGAAGATTTGACCGTCGGTAATCGAAATTACGTTCGTCGGAATGTAAGCAGAAACGTCACCAGCTTGGGTTTCGATAATCGGCAAAGCTGTCATGCTGCCTTCGCCCAAATCGTCGCTCAATTTAGCAGCGCGTTCTAGCAAGCGAGAGTGCAGGTAAAATACGTCTCCGGGATAAGCTTCGCGACCGGGAGGACGGCGCAGCAACAGAGACATTTGGCGGTAAGCTTGTGCTTGTTTGGAAAGGTCATCGTAAATGACCAAAGTGTGCTTGCCTTTGTACATGAAATACTCGGCTAAGCTAGCACCTGTGTAGGGAGCCAAGTATTGCAGGGTTGCGGGGTCGCTAGCGTTGGCTGCTACTACGATAGTGTAGTCCATCGCGCCCTTTTCTTGCAGGACGTTGACGATGTTAGCTACTGTAGAAGCTTTTTGGCCGATCGCCACGTAAACGCAGATCACGTTTTCCGATTTTTGGTTAATAATCGTGTCGATCGCGATCGCAGTTTTACCGGTTTGTCTGTCACCGATAATCAGTTCCCGCTGTCCTCTTCCCACCGGAATCATCGCATCAATAGCGGTAATTCCTGTTTGCATGGGTTCGTAAACAGAACGGCGAGAAACAATCCCCGGTGCCGGAGATTCAATCAAGCGAGATTCAGTAGTTTTAATTTCTCCTTTGCCGTCAATCGGACGGGCCAAAGCATCAACTACCCGTCCCAACATTGCTTCACCCACGGGGACTTCAGCAATTCTGCCTGTAGCAGTAACTGCCGAACCTTCTTGAATGCCGAGGCCTTGGCCCATCAACACTGCACCGACGTTATCTTGTTCGAGGTTCAGTGCAATGCCCACAGTGCCGTCGGCAAATTCTAGCAATTCCCCAGACATGGCTTTATCCAAGCCATAAATCCGAGCAATGCCGTCGCCTACTTGCAGAACAGTACCGACGTTAGAGACTTTTACGTCTTGGTCGTACTGCTCAATTTGCTGGCGAATAATGCTGCTAATTTCGTCAGGTCTGATTGCTGCCATGTTAGTTATTATTTGTCAGTTGTCAGTTGTTAGTTGTCTGTCGATGTTTTCCGCAAGAAAGAATAGGGATTTGGTAGTAAGAATTTGGGACTAACAACTCAAAAACAGAAATTAATTTATTCCTGCTTCCTGTTTGATTCTTCCTTCTTCCTTTTTCCTGCTTCCTTCTTCCTTCCTCCTGCTTCCTTAAATCAGGAATTCAAGCGAATTCCCAGACGGCGCAATTGTCCCCGCAGGCTGGCATCAATTACTTGAGAGCCTACTTTGATTACCACACCGCCGATTAAATCTGCGTCTATTTTGGTTTCAATTTCTACTTGACTAGCGCTGGTCATCGCCTGCACTTTCTCTCGAACAGTCTGCTGTTGAGCGTCTGAAAGCGGGACTGCCGATGTAACTTCAGCCAATACTGTTTGGTTGAGTTCTCGGAGCCTTGCCAAGTATTGTTTGCCAATTCCTTCTAAAAAAAGAATTCTTCCTTTGTCTACTAATAGCTTCAGAAAGCTGTGCATCAATGGGCTCATTTCTTCACCCGCTATTTGCTGAATCACAGCTTTTTTAGCATCCGGTTTTACCAGCGGATTGGCTAAAAATTGACGCAAGTCTTCCGAACCTTCTAGCAGGCTCAGTAAGGAACGAATGTCTTCGCCGAACTTCTCTGAGAGATTGTTGGACTGAGCCAGTGACATCAAGGCAGATGCGTAAGGCTGTAAGACTTCTGTGCTGACTGTACTCACGTTTTAGTCTCCCACTAACGCAATGCTGCGATCGATTAATTGGTGTTGAGCGCTGTCGTCCAAGCTAGTTTTTAGCTGGCTTTCCACCTTTGCTAATGCCAGAGATACAACCGCCGATCGCAGTTGGGCGATCGCTCTTTCCCGCTCCGCTTCCAACTCTTGACCTGCTGTTGCTCTCATTCTTTCAACGTCCTGCGCTGCCTGAGCTAGAATTGCTTCTTTTGCTTTCTTGGCAGTTTCTTCAGCCGCGGCCCGAATTCGTTCCGCTTCTGCTTGCGCTTGAGTCAATTTTTGCTGTTGCTCTGCTAGAGCTGCTGCTGCATCTTTTTGGCGTTTTTCTGCTTCTTGAATCGCCTCTTGGATGCCCGAACGCCTCTCAGTCAGGATTTTACCTACAAATCCGCGCCCGAAATAAAACAGCACTGCAATAATAATGACCAGGTTAATCAGGTTGGTTTCTAAAATATCGAAATTTAAACCGAAACCACCTTCGCCGCTAGCTTCTGTGGCTAGCAATAAAACAGTCCCCATGATACTCTTCCATAATTGCGCGTGCAGATTGGGTGAAGCGATTTTAGATTTGAGATTCCATCAAAAATCTAAAACTCTTCGGTCTCGCTATTTGGCCAGCGACTGCCCTAATAGCTTTTCGAGAATTTGGCCGCTGAGCGCGTCTACTTGTTGTTCTAGTGAGCGCATTGCTTCTTGCTTTTGCTGCTCTATTTCTTGCCCAGCCTTTTCTCGCGCGACTTGAGCTTCTTGTTGAGCCTCAGCTACTTTGGCTGCCCCAATTTTTTGGGCATCAGCTTGAGCAGCAGCAATTACTGATTGAGACTGTTTGCGAGTTTCTCCCAGTTTTTGCTCGTACTGCTGCGCTAGTTGCTGAGCTTTTGCCAAGCGTTCTTGGGCGGAGACTTGAGTGTTGCGAATGTAATCGGCGCGCTCGTCAATTGACTTGCTGAGCGGCTTGTAAAAAATTACATTCAAGACTGCGACTAGAATTAAAAACTGCACCGCCATCAGAGGCAGCGTAGCATCTATATCAAACAGTCCCCCTTCCTTAGCCGCTTCTTCAACTGCTAGTAATACTGTCCAGTGCATCATGATTTTTTGACGGCTTCCATCTAATTCGCTTAATCGATTTTAGATTTGAGATTTTGGATTAGAATCGCCAAAACCTCAAATCTAAAATTTTCAATTATTATGCGAAGGGGTTGGCAAACAGCAGCACTAGGGCTACGACCAAACCGTAAATTGTGAGCGCTTCCATGAACGCCAAACTCAACAGCAAGGTGCCGCGAATTTTACCTTCTGCTTCCGGCTGACGGGCAATCCCTTCTACAGCCTGACCTGCTGCATTACCTTGACCGATGCCAGGGCCGATTGCAGCTAAACCTACTGCCAAAGCGGCGGCAATTACGGAAGCGGCAGCAACTGTTGGGTTCATGATGATTTTCCTTATCTAAAGTACAAAATTGAGAACAGAAAGTCTACAGAATTGTCCGATGTGACGGGAGAAAGTTTGAGTTCAGAAATTTTCTTTTTCCTCCTTCATTCTTCGCCGTTTATCGTTAGTTAATCGTGGTGTTCTTCGCCGTGACCGCCTTCTAGAGCTTCACCTATGTAGGCTGCGGCTAAGGTTGCAAAAATCAAAGCTTGAATTGCACTGGTAAATAGTCCCAGAACCATTACTGGCAGAGGAACAAATAAAGGCACTAGCAACACTAGCACTCCGACCACCAATTCGTCCGCAAGAATGTTGCCAAACAAACGGAAACTTAGGGACAGAGGCTTAGTGAAATCTTCTATGATTTTGAACGGCAACATGAAAGGCACCGGTTCAACATAGTGGGCGAAATACCCCAAGCCGCTTTTGCTGAGACCTGCATAAAAATATGCTAGAGAAGTCAGCAGTGCAAATGCTACCGTCGTATTGATGTCAGCGGTAGGAGCTCCCAATTCGCCTGATGGCAGCTTAATAAGCTTCCAAGGAATTAGAGCGCCAGACCAGTTTGACACAAAGATGAACAGAAATAATGTACCAATAAACGGTACCCAAGGGCGATATTCTTTTTCCCCAATTTGGTTTTTAGCCAAGTCCCGAATAAATTCCAGCGCATACTCCATAAAATTTTGCATTCCGCTGGGAATTCGCTGGATTTTGCTGGTTCCTAAAATCGAAACTACGACTAAAACAGCAATTACAAACCACGAGGTTAGAAAAACCTGTCCATGAACTTTCAGATTGCCGAGTTGCCAGTACAACTGCTGGCCAACTTCCAATTTGGCGAGGGGGAAACGATTAAAGGTGTTTAGAACGTCAAGCATTGCCATTCAACGGGCTTCCCCATACAAATCGATGAGTTGAGTTTTGCTCGAATTGCCTGACTTACCTGTAGTCTAGTGCTAATGCACTTCGGATCACGTAAACCAACAGCGCAGCTTTGTAAGTCAGAAATCCCAAAAATATCGGTAAAATCTGTAGCTGATTCCACTGTGTTCCTACTATCATCACCGCTAAAAACACACCGAGCCTTGTCTTGCTGATGCGCTGATTTTGGCTGCCGATTCGTTCAACGTCTCTAGCCAACATCTTTAAGTAAACCACACCTGTGCTCGCCCCAAGCAAATAATTCAGGGCAATATTGAGCGAGTAAAAAATCCAAACGGAGATAAAAATAATCGCCGTAAAAGCAAGGGTGTACACCAACAACTCTTGTTGGAGGCGATAAAAGTCTTGCATGGGATTGCTAGTCTCGGACAAGGCTGTCGAGACTGTTGAGACTGTGCCAGCTTGAGGAATATCCTCGTTTGCTGCTGCGGGTTCGGTGGGTGTGTTTTGCGTGTTCACGAAGCTCAGAAACTAATGCAGGTAGCAGGCGAGTGCTTTGCAAACTCACAAAAATCATACCACGCTGCGGTAACAATACTTAAAATAAAATTAATCATATTTTCGGAATTTGGTGTCTGGCGCTTCGGAAACCTCAACCCGTTAAATGTCCGATAGACCTCACCCTACCTCTCGTACCGCCATACCGCACTTTTTTACACATTATTGTCCTCTATCTCACTAAGTGAGGCTAGCTTGGTGAGATACGGACAGAGGACGATCGGGCGAATCGATGAAGTTACTCTCTCTTCTATGACTCTGTGCCGTGTGCGCCCTCGAAGAGTCAATTAAAATTTGCTGTCATTGAATAACCTTAAACTCTTGAAGCGCCGGGATGAAATTTTTATTCTCGTGGCTCGATCGACTAAGCTTAATCAAAGCAAATCGCTGTAGAGGCTGCAAACTCGCCCACTGGGCCAAAGAAATTGTCACGCCGAGCTCTTGCGCTTTTGCAGAAACCGACTCCGGTACAGTTGCAGCATCCATCCACGGGGGATTTTCATCAACAACCAAATCAGTTCCCGGTTTGCCTGTCTGTTGAATTAATATTTGATTTAGTTTTTCTCGATAATCGATAATTTCTGCTTTTGTCAAGCAAGGTAACTCTACAAGACGTTGACGTTCTGCTTGGTTAAAATGATTCCAATCCTGCAACTTCAATTTAATGCCACAAGTATCTAACTTGAGACGTACCTGCATCGGAATGCAGCGCAAAGCTTCCACAAAATCAGCTTCAAATTCAAAAAACATAAATTTAGCAATTTTAGATTTTAGATTTTAGATTTACTCTACAGCCGGGAGCTGGGGGCTTGTATCCATTTTTGGATGATATTAATTGTATTTTAGATTATAGATTTTAGACTAGAGATTTACTCTACAGCCGATAATTGCAGAAAATTGAGTCAGCATTTATAATTAAATAATATTACAAACTATTGACATGGATACCGTAGACTACCTTCGGATTAGCTTGATAGACCGCTGCAACTTCCGCTGTCTCTACTGTATGCCGGAAGGTAGCGAGTTGGACTATGTATTGCAGCAGCAGTTGTTAACTCACTCGGAATTGCTAACTCTGCTGCGGGAAGTTTTTATACCCGTGGGATTTACTAAGTTTCGGTTGACGGGTGGGGAACCGCTGCTGCGGCCTGGGGTGGTGGAATTGGTGAGGTCGATCGCATCTTTGCCGGAAACGCGAGATTTGTCAATGACAACTAATGGCTTTTTGCTGGCGGGAATGGCCGAAAATCTCTACAATGCTGGTTTGCGCCGGATTAATATTAGTTTGGATTCCTTGGAACCAGAGACTTTTGATAAAATAATTGGCAGTCGGGGACGATCGCGGTGGACGCAGGTTTGGGAGGGAATTCAAGCGGCTTATCAAGCTGGATTCGACCCGCTTAAACTGAATGTTGTGGTAATTCCCGGTGTGAATGACAGCGAAATATTGGATTTAGCGGCGTTAACAATTAACCGGAATTGGCACGTTCGTTTTATTGAGTTTATGCCGATCGGGAATGGGGATTTATTTGGCGATAAAGGTTGGCTAGCATCTGCCGAATTGCGGCAACAAATTAGCGAGAAATACGGGTTAGCCGAGTCGGGAATTAGCGGAAATGGGCCGGCGGATGTGTTTCAAATTCCGGGGGCGAAGGGCACTTTAGGATTTATCAGCCAAATGTCCGAGTGTTTTTGCGATCGCTGCAACCGGATGCGTTTGTCTGCTGACGGGTGGCTGCGGCCTTGTCTGCTGAACGAAACTGGTCAAATTGACTTAAAAACTGCTTTGCGTGGTGGGACTCCTACAAGCGAATTGCGCGATCGAGTGCGGCACATATTAGAGATTAAACCGGAGATTAATTTCAAGCAGCGAGATTCGGGAACTACTCAAGGAAATTACAGCCGCACAATGTCTCAAATTGGCGGCTAATTATCTATTATCAGGGATAAGTCAGTGTGGATTCGCCCTCACGTTGCGCGCAAGAATATCGATTAGAAGCTGGCCTTGGCTGTCCTAGGTCGCAGGAATTCGATATTCAACTCTAGTTTCTCTCCTAGCCACAAAGAATGTTTCGTATGGTCGGCCACATCGTCGCCTGTTTCAGGGTGAATGAGAATATTGAGTCCCTCACGATTCAGCATTAACCAGGGAACGACTTTGCCAAACTGGTCTGGTAAAAATGCAACTTGATACATCGCTTGGGGGTGGGGGCCAATGGGTTTGTCATGCCAACGCCCAAGCTGCACCTTAAACTGACTCAATCCTTCTCGTACACGCGCTGCGGCATCGCGATTATCAGCGTCGAAGTAAATATGTGCATGAAAACCAACGATTGTGATAGTGTCTTCTTTCATCATTTTCAGTAAATTATTCAGCCAATATCAACAACTTTTATTAGCTTAACTTGCTGGAGATTTTATTCCATCCTGTAAACTCCTTAACTTAATAGCTCCTCAGTCTTTGCTCCTTTGGTTCCATGCTACGACAATACCAGTATACTCCAATACGGTTCAGTTAAGAGCTATGCAGTGCTTAAAACAATAAATACAGGAGGATTCATTATTATTCCAGTACCTC